>DCSW01000107.1 GCA_002325825.1 Collimonas sp. UBA1456 | reverse complement strand
ACTGCAAACTATTGGACGCTTTTTGACAAGGAATGGGATGTCTCGTTGATGGTCGATCGCAAGCCCTCCAATTTTTTCAGGTTCGATTACAGCACCTTTCGAATTACGGTGCGGTGATGCGATAACACGAATTGGGTTTCGCCGATCAGATTGGCCAACGGCGTGCGTAATTCGTCTGCGACGTCGGCATTGAAGGCTTACAGCTGGTTATACGTGCCTTCCATCCGTTCCAGCGCACCGTTGAAGGTAATTTTCAGGTCGGACAGTTCTCCTGGTAACGGTGAGATTTACAAACGCTGCGACAAGTTGCGCGGACCGAGCACCTGTGCTTCGCTCGATAGTTGCTTGAGCGGTCGCAAGCCAAATTTGGCGATTCAGCATTCCAGTAATACCCCGACCAGCGGCAGCAGAAAAGAGTGCAAAGTATGCAGGTCAGGCGACTGCATCGACCGCAACAGTCAGGCGCACGCTGGCCGCTCCATGAATGGCGGGATGGTACCGATCATTGTATGCAACGAGTATTCGCGGCTGGGCAGATGCATGGTTCTCATGCCGCTAGAATGACGGTCCAGTTGATCGATTTCTGCCAGTCGCTTACCGTACTGGAAGCGTGGATCGTCGCCTAACATCCAATAGCGGATACTGCCGTCGGCAGGACTCAAGATGTCGAATTTTGCTTGCACGTGTGACCAGTGGCTAGGATCGCCGTTGTGGCCGATCATGTATTGGGTATCGAAGAAGCGGACGTTCAACTCATCCTGCTGATGATGCACCAACTCAAGCTACCAGTGCAAACATGGCAACCAGACGCACCGTGATCAGGCGCTTCATTCTTGCGTCTCTTAATTGCGCAGCTCCAGCACATAGCCGATGCCACGGATCGTATGCAGCAACTTGGGACTGAACGGCTTGTCAATCTTGGCGCGCAAGGGTTTGATGGCGACTTTGCCGACGTTGGTGCTGCTGTCGAAGTTCATGTCCCAGACCAGTTCGGCGATCGCAGTTTTCGATAAAATTTCACCTTGCCGCCGGACCAGCATCGCTAACAACAAAAACTCCTTGACGGTCAGGTCAATGCGCACATTGTGGCGCGATAGACCTTGTGGCTGAGCAAATCAATCTGCAGATTGGCAATGTGCAATTGCACTGGTTCCATGGACACGACCGCGTCGCGTCAACGCCTGTAGGCGCGCCAGCAATTCGAGGAAAGGAAACGGTTTGAATAGATAATCGTCGGCGCTGCCTTGCAGACCTTTGATCCGATCTTCAACAAGGTCGAGCGCGGTCAGCATGATGATCGGTGTTTGTTTGATTGCGCGCAGCCCGTGCATTACGAAAAAACCGTCCATGCCGGGCGGCATGACATCAAACACGATAACATCGTAATCCTGCTGCAATGCTAGGTACTGGCCGTCGACGCCGTCATGTGCGACATCGACCACGCAACCTTGCCCTGTCAAGCCATTGCGAAGATAGTCGGCCGCCTTCAATTTATCCTCAACGATCCGGGTTTTCATATATCGCCCGTCCCCTGAGCTAATATGCGGTTCCCAGGCTGCCGCTATTGAAACCACCAAGTGCGACACGAAGTCACTTACAACTCGTAAGGAGGAAGGAGACCTGTTGTTTCGTTAACAGTAGTCAAGCGGCACATGCGTCACTGGTAACGGTAGGGTATGAAGTTCCCGGTATGACGTAGCCAGGCCGAAAAGCCTAGCTGGAACCGCTAGGGGAAGGCAATCTCTGCGAACACCAGTGTAAAGCGGACTCTAGGCTGAAATTTATGGAACAAGTCCGGATCTTCCTGCAGCTTGGGTGTCACTTCCAGGATCACGTGGTAGCTGTTGATCTACGTGAAAATACTGGGTCACCTGTGGCGATGGCCGATGGCATAATAAATCGTCGCATCGATCAACGCTGGCGTGATATCGAGGCGTGGGAGCACGGGCGCAATCGATGGTCAGATTAGCGGAAGCCGCAGCGTTCTGCTGATCTGAGGCGACATCGGTCAGTTGCGACAGCTGGCGGAAACGCCAGACCAATTTTGGCGCCCTGACGTTCAGTTCATCCAGACTGGAGTCGGTCAGAGTGTACTGGGTACGTGACAGCCGACCGCCGATGTTGACATCCTGGTCGGCCGTCCTGTAGAAACAGATTGACCCCTTGCACTTTCGCCAATTGCGAGTGCAAGAGGGTGATCACTTCATCGGCGCTGGCAGTGCATCCTTCATCCTTNNCTATTGAAGGTATACTGGCCGCCGCTCATGCCAAAGCCCGTCACGTCAATATCCTGGCAAACGATATCGATCAATTGCAGAATGCGTTTGTTCATTGGCGCGAACGACGAATCCTGTACCGATTCGACAAAACCGACAGCGAATCCCGTATCTTGCTGGAGGAAGAGGCCTTCTGGAATAATCATCAACGGGATCGCTGTGGCGGTCATGGTGGTGGCGAAGAACACCATCAATGTAATGAGCTGATGGCGCAGCACGATGTGCGGACCGCGCTTGTAGGCATTCAGCATCGCATCAAAGCTGCGTTCAAACAGTTGATACATACGACCATGGGATTCAGCCGAATGCGGTCTCAAGAAGCGCGAGCAGAGCATCGGCGTCAGCGAGATCACGACCGAGACGGCGATTGTCAGGCTGACAGTAATCGTAAATTCGGGGAACAGGCGGCCAAAGATGCCGCCCATCCGGTGAAACTTTGCTTCTGACCGTCGATGGTTCTCTTCGGTTGGTTGACCGTCGTATTGGCGATGACGCCACGAATATCTTCCAGGCCCATCCAGACCGCAGTAAGTTTGGTCGGATCGACCTGGATCCGCACCGCATGTTTTTACACACCGCCGATATTGACCAAGCCAACTTCTGGAATCTCAGAAATCTGCTGTATCAGGATATTGTCGGCAGAAGTCATTTACCTGAATCAGCGGCAAAGCATCCGACTGTATCAACATCACAATGATAAGCGAGTCGGCCGGATTCACTTCGCGGAAGGTCGGCTGGATCGGCAAGTTGACCGGCAACTGGCTGTCGGGGGCGGTGATCGCCGCCTGCACGGCTTGAGGTCATCTGCGACAAGCATGCAATCGGCGAAAACTGCCACTCCAGCGGCTGTGCAACACTGGACGCCATGGTTTTTGGGATGCCGCCCGGCAGATTAGCTGAGACCTGGATGGTCGAGAAATCCACTTGCGGCAGCGGTACCACCGGCAGCAACGGCCACACCGCAGCGCTCATCAGAAAAATCACAATGGCGAACAGCGTGGTACCGATAGAGCGTTTGATGAAGGTAGAAGAAATGCTCGCTTGCCGGCCTCGTACTTGTCACGCTTGTTCTTTTAGCGTTAACGACGGCGCTGGATGCGTTGCTAGTGCCGATCGCCGCCACCTTTTCCACTACTTTGATGCTGGGTTCCAGTTTGTACTGGCCATCGACAACGACTCTTTGTCCTGAATATTCGTCACCTGGATTAGTAGGAGATCTGTACCATTCTACCAACAGTGACAACGTAAACGTAGGTGCCGTCCTGATGAGGGCGCCCAGAGAGAGCGTTAACCGCTGTATGCCGAGCGCGGTGCCGAGCAGGCACGTTGGAAAAATATAGAGGTATAACGTCAGCCCGATGCTCATCGCGGCAGCGCCGCCCAGACCTTGTAAAAATCGCATGCCATGCAGAACTATCAGCGATGACGATAATGCGTAGCCCAGCGATACCAGAATAAATACCAGGATGCCCCGCACATATATATAAACGTCGAAATCCGAATACTTTGCTAATTGAGGCGAAAGCGACCATAGTCATCGCGTCGGCAAGAATGTAAACGTTGGCGATCAAGACCGCGGCGGCCGAGTCGCCATCAAGGCTGCGCGTAATCATCGGCAACGTGACATTGACGATCGATCCAGCACGGTCATATTGGTGCCAAAGACCATCACAACCATAGCCACTCGATGGACTGCTCCCGGCAGGCCGTCGTCGCTTTCGAGGTCGCCGAACAGCCTGCTCATGACGCCAGGTACCTGGTTATGAAATACTGCGGTTTTGGTGCAACACGTGATTGCAGCAATGGCGAGATAGGCACGTTCGGCAGGCGGCGCGGAAAAGCGTTGATGGCTATGAACCATAGGTCGAAAATTATTACAGGAGGTGCCATTTTTCGCAGACACAGCGAGTGTCGGTTGCGGCGGCAAACCAACAAACGGTACGATTTTTCAGGTCATAAGGGGCGGCCGTGGCTACTCTTTGGTGTATAATTAGAATTTCTAACACGTGCCGTTCAGCAACCTCTGTAATGACTAATGACTAAGTTTGTATTTGTTACTGGTGGCGTTGTCTCATCCCTTGGTAAAGGGATTGCAGCAGCCTCTCTCGCAGCGATCCTGGAATCGCGCGGCCTTAAACTCACCCTTCTCAAACTCGATCCGTACATCAACGTCGATCCAGGCACCATGAGCCCGTTCCAGCACGGCGAAGTGTTTGTGACCGATGATGGCGCAGAGACCGATCTCGATCTCGGTCACTATGAACGCTTCATTACGACGAAAATGAAGAGGGTCAATAACTTCACCACAGGCCAGATCTACGAATCGGTTATCCGCAAGGAGCGCCGCGGCGAATATCTTGGCAAGACGGTGCAGGTCATTCCGCACATCACCAACGAAATCCAGGATTACATCTACCGCGGCGCCGAGGGTTTCGACGTAGCGCTGGTGGAAATCGGCGGCACTGTCGGCGATATCGAATCCCTGCCTTTCCTGGAAGCTGCACGTCAGCTGAGTCTGCGCGCAGGCCATAAAGCGGCTGCCTTTGTCCATCTGACATTGGTGCCGTACCTGGTCTCCGCCGGTGAGCTGAAAACCAAGCCGACTCAGCACAGCGTGCAAAAACTGCGCGAAATAGGTATTTCGCCGGATGCCTTGCTGTGCCGTGCCGACCGTCCGATCCCTGAGGACGAACGCGCCAAAATATCTCTGTTCTCGAATGTCCAGGGCGATGCCGTGATTTCGGTATGGGATGCAGACACCATCTACAAGATTCCGCAAATGCTGCACGACCAGGGCCTCGACGCGATCGTCTGCGAAAAGCTCGGCCTGTCACCGGAGCCGGCCGATTTGTCGATCTGGACCAAGCTAGTGCACGCGCTGGAAAACCCAACCTACGAAGTCGCCATCGGAATGGTCGGCAAATATGTCGACCTGACCGAATCGTACAAGTCGTTGACAGAAGCCTTGCGTCACGCTGGCATCCATACCGGCAGCCGAATCAATATCGAATATCTGGATTCGGAAGAAATCGAAGCCAACGGTACCGGCGCTCTAGCCAAGTACGATGCAATCCTGGTGCCGGGCGGCTTTGGCAAGCGCGGGGTCGAAGGCAAGATCGCGGCAGCCCATTTCGCCCGCGAAAACAAGATTCCTTACCTTGGTATTTGCCTCGGCATGCAAGTTGCGTTGCTCGAATATGCCCGTAACAGGGCTGGCTTGTCGCTCGCCAACTCGACTGAGTTCGACGCGCAAACTGACCAGCCGGTGGTGGCGCTGATCACCGAATGGCAGAATCATGACGGCAAGGTAGAACTGCGGGACGTCAATTCCGACCTCGGCGGCACAATGCGCCTGGGCGCGCAGACTTGTGACGTCAAGCCAAGTACGCTAGCGGCCGAAATCTACGGCGCGACCGTGACTGAACGCCATCGTCATCGCTACGAAGCTAACAACCATTACCTGGACCGCATCGAAGCCGCCGGCCTGGTAATTTCGGCCCGCACGCCGACCGAGGGCTTGTGTGAAATAATGGAATTGCCCCGTACCGGGGACAACGCCCATCCTTGGTATGTCGGCGTCCAGTATCACCCGGAATTCAAGTCGACTCCGCGTGATGGCCATCCGTTGTTTATTTCATTTATCAAGGCTGCATTGGCACACAAACAAACCAACACCACAGCGTAAGGAAGTGACATGAAACTTTGTGGCTTTGATATCGGTCTGGATCAGCCATTCTTTCTGATCGCCGGTCCTTGCGTAATCGAATCGCGTCAGATGGCCCTTGATACCGCCGAACAATTGAAGGAGATCACTAGCTCGCTGGGCATCAACTTCATTTATAAATCATCGTTCGACAAGGCGAACCGTTCATCCGGTTCGTCGTTCCGCGGCCTTGGCATGGAAAAAGGATTGGAAATACTGGCCGAAGTCAAAGCGCAAAGCGGCGTGCCGGTGCTGAGCGATATCCATGAGATCAATGAAATAAAGCCGGTGGCAGCAGTAGTCGACGTGTTGCAGACGCCGGCCTTCCTGTGCCGCCAGACCGATTTCATCAACGCTTGCGCGCAATCCGGCAAGCCATTGAATATCAAGAAGGGCCAGTTCCTGGCACCGCACGACATGATTAACGTGATTGCCAAGGCACGCGCCGCTGCACGTGAAGTCGGCCTGCCGGAAGACAACTTCATGGCTTGCGAGCGTGGTGCTTCGTTCGGTTACAACAACCTGGTATCCGACATGCGCTCGCTGGCGATCATGCGCGAAACCGGTTGTCCGGTGGTGTTCGATGCCACTCACTCTGTGCAGTTGCCGGGTGGCCAAGGCAGCACCTCCGGTGGTCAGCGCGAATTCGTGCCGGTGCTGGCGCGCGCAGCGATTGCAGTCGGCGTTTCTGGCGTGTTCATGGAAACCCATCCGAATCCTGCCGAAGCCAAATCGGATGGACCGAACGCCGTATTTCTGGGACGCATTAAAGAATTGTTGTCTATCATGATAGACCTGGATCGGGTCGTCAAAAAGAATGGCTTTATCGAAAGCCATTTCGATTGATTGCTTGCGGGGCCGGCGGCGGTGTGATGATTCATGCTACGGCCGTGCCTACATCTCCTCGAAATACATGTTCGTTGAACTTTAGACGTTGAGACGTTGTATCTGATTAGATGGAGACAGAGCCGCACAGGGAGTGTGTCATGCGCCACGCAGTGCAATCCGTCCCCGCAAATATTTTTATCTAATAGGGAAATACATGAGTGCGATCGTTGACATCATTGGCCGCGAAATCATTGATTCGCGCGGTAATCCTACTGTAGAGTGCGACGTCCTGCTAGAATCAGGTGTCATGGGCCGCGCGGCTGTACCGTCCGGCGCTTCCACTGGTTCGCGCGAAGCGATCGAGCTGCGCGACGGCGACAAGAGCCGTTACGGCGGCAAGGGCGTGCTGAAAGCTTGCGAACATATCAACACTGAAATTTCTGAAGCCATCATGGGCCTCGATGCCAGCGAACAAGCGTTCCTGGATCGTACTCTGATCGATCTCGACGATACTGAAAACAAGGGCCGCCTCGGCGCCAACGCCATGCTAGCGGTATCGATGGCAGTTGCCAAAGCTGCAGCTGAAGAAGCTGGCCTGCCGCTGTATCGTTATTTCGGCGGTAGTGGCGCGATGCAAATGCCAGTGCCAATGATGAACGTCATCAACGGCGGCGCACATGCCGACAACAACCTAGACATCCAGGAATTCATGATCATCCCGGTCGGCGCACCGAGCTTCCGTGAAGCGCTCCGTTACGGTGCGGAAGTGTTCCACGCGCTGAAGAAAATTCTCCACAACAAAATTTTATCGACCTCGGTTGGCGACGAAGGCGGCTTTGCACCGAATCTATCCAGCCACGAAGAAGCGTTGCAGCTGATCATCCAGGCAATCGAAGCCGCCGGTTACGAGCCAGGTACTCAAATCGCACTCGGCCTGGATTGCGCTGCAAGTGAATTCTACAAAGACGGCAGCTATTTTCTGGCCGGTGAAAGTATGACCTTGACTGGCGCACAATTCACCGGTTTGCTAGCATCATGGTGCGACAAGTACAAAATCATCAGCATCGAAGACGGCATGGCGGAAAATGACTGGGACGGTTGGAAGTTGTTGACTGAAACCCTCGGCAAGAAGATCCAACTCGTGGGCGACGATTTATTTGTCACCAACACCAAGATCCTCAAAGAAGGCATCGATAAGGACATCGCCAATTCTATCCTAATCAAAATCAACCAGATCGGCACGCTGACCGAAACCTTCGCCGCGATTGAAATGGCCAAGCGCGCTGGCTACACTGCGGTAATCTCGCATCGTTCTGGCGAGACCGAAGATTCGACGATTGCCGATATCGCGGTTGGCATGAACGTCTTGCAGATCAAGACCGGATCGATGTCGCGTTCAGATCGCATGGCCAAGTACAACCAATTGCTGCGTATAGAAGAAGACCTGGGCGATATCGCCAGCTATCCTGGTCGTGACGCTTTTTATAATCTTAAGTAATTAATAGTTTGCGGGACAAATTCTATGAAGCACCCCCGTGCCCCGAATTACATGCTCTGTGCGACTCTGGTCTCCGGCTTAGTAGGCGGTAAATCTTGAACTAACGAAGACTGTTTATACCAATGCACCTGATTACCATTTTCCTGACCGCTTTACTCATACTGGTCCAGTACCCACTGTGGCTAGGTAAGGGCGGCTGGCTGCGCGTTTGGGATATGGATCAACAGGTGCACGCGGCGCATGACAAGATCAATGAATTAAAATCCCGTAACGCCAAGCTGGGTTCGGAAGTGAATGATTTGAAAGATGGCACTGGCGCGATCGAAGAGCGAGCCCGCAGTGAACTCGGGATGATCAAGCAAGATGAGATCTTTGTGCAGATACTCAATCCGAACAGCAATTCGGCTTATGCGCCGGCGCCGCCCAATCCAGAATTGACAGCGGTGCAAGAGATAGTGGCAGCCGCCGTGCCGGATGAGCCACCGAAAAAACAACGTCCCTGAATTAGCACGGTTTGTTTTAGTGCTTGCTGCTGCCGCTTGGTAGCAGTGCATCGATGGGCGCTTCGGTGGCGAACAGGTGGGCACAGTCTAATTTATCGAATTCATAATGTTGGTCGCAGAAATCGCAATCGACCGTCAGCTTGCCTAAATCCGCCAGCGCTTCCTCGATCTCCGGTTGCCCCAAAATTTTCAGCATGTGGCCGACTTTGTCGCGTGAACAATTGCATTTGAAGCTGGGTAGCTGCGGTTCGAACACGCGGATATTCTCTTCCCAGAACAGACGCCGCATTAGAGTCTGGATATCGGTGGTCAGCATCTCTTTTAATTGTATTGTGCCGCCCAACGCCATGAAGCGGTTCCATGTTTCAAGGTCGTCGTTGACCGATGCATCGATGCCGCCATGGTTCGGCAATTTCTGCAGCAGCAGGCCGCGTGCGACCTTGTCGTCGGCAGCCAGCCACAGTTTGGTGTCGAGCTGCTCCGAGCGCAGCATGTAGTTCTCGATGACGGTGGCGACACTGTCGCCGTCCAGCGGGACGATACCTTGGTAAGATTTCTGGCGTGGCATCTTGTCTTGCAGATCGAGTGTAATAACGAAGCGTCCCTGGCCATTGAGATTGACCAGTTGCGACATGCTGGCATCGTCGTCGATCACGGCATCCGGCGTCAGCTTGGCGGTGGCACGCATATGCAGTTGCGAATCGCATTCGGCCACCAACAAGCGCACCGGGCCATCCCCGTGAATCTGCATGATGATGACACCATTGAATTTGAGATTAGCAGACATTAACGCAGCAGCTGCCATCATTTCACCTAGCAGGGTTGTCACCGGCTGTGGATAGTGATGATGGGTCATCAGCACTTGCTGCCAGGTTGTCGACAGCTCGACCAGTTCGCCGCGCACCGCGGCATTGTCCACCATGAATTTTTGCAGCGAATCGCTATGCTGGTTGCCGACATCCGTGACTGTCATTACGTCCATATTCTTTTCCACTTCTTTATTTATTCGCTGATGCTTTTTAAGCTAGTCTTGTATTGCGCGCTGCGCTCGACATAATGTTGGGCACTCTTGGAGAGTGCGGAGATTTCCTGTTCACTGAGCGTCCGTGCCATCTTTGCAGGCGAGCCGATGATCAGTGAGTTGTCCGGGAATTCCTTGCCTTCGGTGACCAGTGCGCCGGCACCGACCAGGCAATTCTCACCGATTTTTGCGCCATTCAGTAGCACCGCCTGGATGCCGATCAGGGTGCCGTCGCCGATTGTGCAACCATGCAGCATTGCCTGATGACCAACAGTCACATTTTTGCCAAGCGTCAGCGGGAATCCCATATCGGCATGCAACGTGCTGCTTTCCTGCACATTGCTGACCTGGCCGATGATGATCAATTCGTTGTCGCCGCGGATCGTGACGCCGAACCAGATGCTGACATTAGCTTCCACCTTGACTTTACCGATCAGATTAGCGGTCGGCGCGATGTAGGCAGATGGATCGATGCTGGGGACGTCTTCACCCAATTGGTAGATGGCCATAAGTTTCCGTAAAATTCTGGTTTCGAAGCATGATAGCCGCAGTCACTCGATGTCACTATCTTCGTCCATTATTAGTTTTTTTTCAACCATGCCATCATTTTACCGCTATCGCCATGAACAATTCCGTCGATTCTTGCCCTATCTCTTAAAATCACGTGCCGAGTTGCCAACCCTGGAAATGCGTACGGCTCCTTGCACTGACTGTGCGAGGCAGCCATGACGGCCAAAGTGGCTGGCGTGTAGGCGCTGGCCTGGCAAGGGCACAGCCTGATATTTGATGGCGGGTGCTTGCTGGTTGCCGGCTCGACCATACCAGGACGTCCGGCCAAGCCGCAATTGGTACCGCCGTGCGAGGTCAAGCATCGCTCGAGGGGTGCGCGGCGATGATTCATGCCCTGGCGCATATCGAGTTCAACATAATCAACCTGGCGCTGGATGTTATCTGACGCTTTGCCGGGATGCCAGATGATTACTATACCGATTGGCTGCGTGTAGCCAAGGAAAAGGCTTATCATTTCAGTTTTCTGGCCAGTCATATACAGACGCGGGGGTTTGCATACGGTGTGTGATTTTTCCGCCCATGGATAGTTTATGGGAACTGACCAAGAAAATTAGTCATGCCATTCTGGCACGGATGGCACTGGTGTCGCGCATGATAGAGGCGTGCGTACTGGATGCATCGTCGCGCACTAGCGCCAAGCCTGTCCCAGGCGGATGATCACGAGGCGGCGGCCAATAGACATGATTCTGCGCGATGAGATCGGCCACATGGCAATTGGCAATTATTGGTACGGTTGGTTGTGTGGGTGCGGCAGCTGAAACCGCTGGCGACATCCGCCGCGTTGGTGGCGCAGCATCGGGTGCCAGTATTAAGTGGCCCGTTCAATCTAGCTGCGCAACGGGCAGACCGATTTTCTGAGCAGGAACTGCAGGCGTTGCTGCAACCGACCTAAAAGATGCGCATCGGCTAGTTCCTAACCATTTTCTTCTAACAACGATTTCTTGTAATGGATAGGAAGAATCCAATGCCCCTTCCTATCCGTTACCCCTGCTGTGGTCA
>DCSW01000124.1 GCA_002325825.1 Collimonas sp. UBA1456 | reverse complement strand
GCATCACCACGAAGCCGAGATTAGCCCTTGCGGCTTGGCCTATACTTTTTAACTTTGCTTAAAAATAGGGGATTATCGAAGCACTTGGCCACGCTGTTCGAAGCGTCGATAGTTAAAATATATCGAAAAATATTTTCACTATTGATCTTCAATATTTCTGTACTTACTTTAAACTATCTTCTTATTGATTCACAACCCGAAGAGGAAAACATAATGTCTCTCATCAACACAAAAATCAAACCGTTCAAGGCAACCGCATATCATAATGGCAAGTTCATTGACGTCAGCGACGAGTCCCTGAAGGGCAAATGGTCAGTTGTGGCATTTTATCCAGCCGACTTCACTTTTGTTTGCCCAACCGAACTGGAAGATCTGGCAGACAATTATGCTGAATTTCAAAAGCTGGGTGTTGAAGTCTACGGCGTATCGACCGACACTCACTTCGCCCACAAGGCATGGCATGACACATCGAACGCGATCAAGAAAGTTCAATACCCACTGATTGGCGACCCAACTACCGTCCTCTCGCGCAACTTCGAAGTGTTGATTGAAGAAGAAGGCTTGGCGCTACGCGGTACTTTCGTGATTAATCCAGAAGGCCAGATCAAGGTGCTTGAAGTGTATGACAACGGCATTGGCCGTGACGCCTCGGAACTGCTACGTAAGGTCAAGGCAGCGCAATACGTTGCATCGCACCCAGGTGAAGTTTGCCCTGCGAAATGGACTGAAGGCTCATCGACATTGACTCCATCGCTGGATCTGGTCGGCAAGATCTAATTGTCGCACCGAAACCGGCACGGAGTCGGTGCCGGCGTTAGAAATATTCAAAAAAGAAAGGCTTATCATGTTGAACTCAAATCTCAAAATCCAGTTGAAAACCTATTTGGAAAAGATTGTGCAGCCGATTGGGGTCATTGCTTCTATCGATGATATCGACAAGTATCGCGAACTGCAGTCTATACCCCAGGAAATCGTTCTATTGAGCGAGCGTAATTACACTGATTGAACGGTCTGACGACACCGAGCGTAAGCCGTCGTTTTGCATCAACCGACCCGGCACTGATATCAGCGTAGGTTTCGCCGGTATCCCGATGGATCACGAATGTATCTCGCCAGTATTGGTGCTGCTGCAAGTCGGCAGCCACTTGATCACGATGGGCGATGTGGTAATCGCACAGATCCGCAACCTGGTCGGCAATTATAATTTTAAAACATATAGTCGTGCCATAGCTGCCCTGAGATAGTGCGGGATCCCAATTTGATGTCCATCATCAACTCCGATATTCGCACCGTGATGATCGTCCACGCTGTTCCAGGGCGAAGTCGAGAGCTGTTAGGTGATGGCAGTGACGTCGATTTTCCTGAACGGTGAAGTGTGCGGCCAAGGCGGTTCCGGCGTTGAAGAAATCCTCGCCAAACTCGACAGCGGCGTCGTCGCCATGGAGTGGGGCGTCAAGGCCTACAATGTCGATATCATGCATCTGTAATGTGCGGCCAGACTGGTGCCTTGCAAACTGATCGAGATCAAGACCGTCAGCGGCGCGGCACTAAAGAATAAGTCGGCGATCCTGGCAATCAGCGCTCGCTGGCGCGAGATCAATGTTCCTGAAGAACAAGCATATCGTAACCATGGCGTGGCGTATCGACCGCACTGCGACCGGCCCATTTTTCAAAGGCAAGCGAGTTGCGGTGCTGGCCTGGTATCGCAGGTGACGCTGATCGAATTCGGCGTCCAATTGCGTGCTGATGCCGTCCTGCAACGCAAGCTGCATAGCTTGAGTAATGCAACGCTAACGCACTTTTTAGCCATTTGATGTTCGGCACCAACCCAATCTTGACGAATATACCTCCCAGTTCAACCTTGTTGCTGGCGCCAGAAACGCTGTCGATGTAGCTCAAACAGTTGAGCTTTTGGACATCGCATTAATCTCGGTGGTTTGCGCCGAAGTGATGATGGTTGTTGCGTCATGGCGAAATTGATATAGACGCCAAAGGACAAACTTCGATTCTCGGCGTGTTCGCAGCGGGCGATGTGATCACCGTGCCGCTCATGCAGATTGCGATTGAAATTGCTGCCAACGATGTTACAGTTCCGGCCAGGGTCATGCCTCTAAACTATCTGAGTACGCAAAAAGATCGCGACGAGGCGATTCATGGCAGTGCATTGATTCGTAAAATGATCCAGGCTCCGGCTTTTAAAAAATTACCGTCGAAGAAGTATCACCGACTGCAGCAGTGACCGATGAAGCCAGCATCTTGCGGTTCTTCCATGAACGGGCCGGTTCGATATGTTGCCTTTGCGGTTCCTACGCGATGGACCCGGATGGCGAAACATCGGTCGTCGATAGCGACTTGAAGGTGCATGGCCTGTAAGGCTTACAGGTGGTAGACGCATCGATTTTTCCGAATATTACTTCCTGCAATATCAATGCGGCGGTTAATGATTACGGAAAAAGGCACCGATAAAATATTATCCGATCAATGTCGGTAGTCGAATTGAGCGCTGGCCTGCGCTGACATCAGGCCAGCCGAGGATTGGCAGCTTCACTATCCGGACTTTGGCGTCTGAATTTTTATTTTGGTTTGAATCGTTTTTTCCTACGTTTAGTCTTCGCGGCGCAGATGCGGAAATAGAATCACGTCACGGATGTTAGGCGAGTCGGTAATCAGCATCATCAGACGGTCGATGCCGATGCCGCAACCGCCGGTCGGGGGCATACCGTATTCCAGCGCACGGATGTAGTCGGCGTCGTAATACATGGCCTCTTCATCACCGGCATCTTTGGCGACCGCTTGCTCCTGGAAGCGCGCTGCCTGATCTTCGGAATCGTTTAACTCGGAGAAGCCGTTGGCGATTTCGCGGCCGGTGATGCACAATTCGAAGCGTTCGGTGATGCTTGGCACCGTGTCCGAAGCACGTGCCAGCGGCGATACTTCAATCGGGTAGTCGACGATGTAGGTCGGATCCCATAGCTGCGCTTCAGCGGTTTCTTCAAACAGTGCCAGTTGCAACGCGCCTAGACTGGCGTGGGCGTGGAATTTGACGCCGAATTTCTTCAGTTCGGCTTTTATGAACTCGGCATCCTGCAACTGTACGTCCCGGTATTGCGGCGCGTACTTGTTGATGGCGCCAACAATCGTCAGGCGCTGGAATGGCTTGGCAAGATCTAGTTCGCGCCCCTGATAGGTCAGGGTGGCGGTGCCGTGGATATCGATCGCAGCCTGACGGATCACTTGTTCGGTGAATATCATCAGCCATTGATAATCGACGTAGGCCGCATAGAACTCCATCATCGTAAATTCCGGATTGTGGCGCGGCGATACGCCTTCATTACGGAAATTACGATTGACCTCGAACACGCGCTCAAAGCCGCCGACCACCAGCCGTTTCAGGTATAACTCAGGTGCGATGCGCATGAACATCTGCATGTCCAGTGCGTTGTGGTGCGTGATGAACGGCTTGGCCGTAGCGCCGCCAGGGATAGCGTGCAGCATCGGAGTTTCGACCTCCATGAAGTCGTTTTTTTCCATAAATCGACGGATCGACGACATCGCCGCAGAGCGCACCTTGAAGGTTCGGCGTGTGTCTTTGTTCATGATCAGATCAACGTAGCGCTGGCGATATTTGGTTTCCTGATCGGCCAGGCCGTGGAACTTGTCTGGCAGCGGACGTAGCGATTTTGTCAGCAGCCGCAGCGTAGTGACCTTAATCGAGAGTTCGCCAGTCTTGGTTTTGAACAGCGTACCTTCGGCGCCGAGGATGTCGCCGAGGTCGTAGTGCTTGAAGCTGTCGTAGTTGTCCTCACGGATGTCTTCCTTGGTGATGAATAATTGGATACGGCCATCAGCCTTACTACCTGAAGCATCCTGCAAGGTCGCAAAAGAAACCTTGCCCATCACGCGCTTGAGCATCATGCGGCCGGCGATGATTACTTTGACGGCAGCGGCATCCAGCGCCTCGCTATCCTGGTCGGCGTATTCGGCGTGTATTACATCCGCCTTATGCGTTGGGTGAAAGTCGTTCGGAAAAGCAAAGCCCTGGCTACGCAAGGCGCCGAGCTTGGTGCGGCGTTCTGCGATAATCTTGTTTTCGTCTTGCGGGACAGGTTGCTGCTGATTGTCTGTCATCATGTCAGTGTCTTTTTAAATGATTCGGTGCCAACGTCTGTGGTGCGATGGCGAGGGGCATGCTGCGGACATTGTTCGTGACGCGTTTCTTTACCGAATTGGTAACCGAATATTTGCGGCTTACACGCTTTGCTTGAGCGAAGCCGCGATGAAATCGTCCAGATCCCCATCGAGTATAGCCTTGGTGTTGCCGCTCTCGAAATTGGTACGCAAATCCTTGATGCGCGACTGGTCCAGTACATAGGAACGGATCTGGTGACCCCAGCCGACGTCGGTCTTGGAGTCTTCCAGCTTCTGCTGCTCGCTGATGCGCTTGCGCAGTTCCAGTTCATATAGTTTGGCTTTCAGCATGTCCCATGCTTCGGCGCGGTTGCGGTGCTGGCTGCGGTCGTTCTGGCATTGCACTACAATACCGGACGGTATGTGAGTCAAGCGCACCGCTGAGTCGGTTTTGTTGATGTGCTGTCCCCCGGCGCCGGAGGCGCGATAGGTATCGACGCGGACATCGGCAGGATTGACTACGACATCAATCGAGTCGTCCACTTCCGGATACACAAATAAGCTGGAAAACGACGTGTGACGACCGTTGGCGGAATCGAACGGCGACTTACGAACCAGTCGATGGACGCCGGTTTCTGTGCGCAGGAAGCCGTACGCATAATCGCCATCGACCTTCAATGTGGCGGTCTTGATACCGGCCACTTCGCCGTCGGATTGCTCCAGGATATCGACCTTGAAACCCTTGCGTTCGCAATAGCGCAGATACTGGCGCAGCAGCATCGAGGCCCAGTCCTGCGCCTCGGTGCCGCCGGCGCCGGCTTGAATATCGATGAAGCAGTTGTTCGGGTCCATCGGATTACTGAACATGCGGCGGAACTCCATATCTTCCAACAGCTTACGCAATTTCTCGGCATCGGCTTCGACTGCTTCTACTATTTCTTCGTCCCGCTCTTCGCGGGCCATCTGGAACAGATCGGTGGTATCGCGCAGATCGGTTTCGATCTTGGACAGCGTCAGCACGATGGCTTCCAGCGATTTTTTTTCTCTACCCAGATCCTGCGCGCGCTTTTGATCGTTCCAACATTCCGGATTTTCCAGCTCCACATTGACTTGATCGAGTTTCTCTAACTTCGTATCGAAGTCAAAGATACCTCCGAAGTTCGGTTTCGCGATTGGTCAGGTCGGATAGCAGGTTTTTCAGAGAATTTAAGCGTTCGGATTCCATTTTTGACTCTTTTGCAATCAGATATTAAATTATACGCCAGCGCTATAGCGGATGACGCAACTGTTTATATTTTGCTACTGTTTAACCGACCTTTTCGGCAAATGCGAAAAAATGTGAACCATTGCAACAATGCGGATATTGAACTGGCAACTCTCTGCTCCACAACCGTTGGCAGGTGAGATCGCTGCTCTGCAAGGCCGCGCCGCTCATATTAATTAAGGCGTCATTCAGTCGGTTCAATATCGATTTGTCATTTTTTGTGGTTCTAACCTCATTGTGCACGATGTTTGACGTCTGTAGTTTTCCGGCACCGAAGCTGGCACCGCACGGTCAAGTACAGGGTGCTTCCGCCAGCCACGAAGAGTTGGCGCAGTCGGACGTCAACCGCATGACCACGCTTGGCTGCAGGACTACCTCGATAGTCTGTATCGCTTACTCGACAAGTTATATCAACGCACTTTGGAAGAGAGGATTGTTGTCAAACGATATCTCATAGAGCAAGCACAACATCAGTTTCGACAGGGAGTTCGGCAAGACCATCACCCGCATCGATTTGCTGACGGAATGCACTACAAAAACATGCCGGCATGCCGACATCAGTGACGTATAGAAACTGATGGGCGGGACCTTCTTTCGATTTTTACCGTGCATTAACTTTCACGTTGTACTCAGTCACAGTCGCCAATTCTGCAACTGCCTGAAATGGCGTTTGTTTAATGACAAGACGCCATGTCTTTCTTTGTTCGCAATATATCTTCGGCATGTATTTGTGGTTTACATACGACGCGCCGGCAGCGATCCGCAACTGTCCCCCTGGCTTGTCTGTCGTAATCATTTACATCCGGCGGCCCGCCTGGTGCACAAGATACACGGTGATCGGCAATCCGACCAACGATTGGAATCTACCGTAACTGACGGACATCGCCTGCACAAGTCAGCGCCATTTGATACGCCTGTTTCGGGAGCACACCGGCAACAGCCTGGTCGATTACATCCAGCGCATCCGAATAGCTCTGGTACGCGAGTTGCTGACGCAGTCGAAGCTGGATATGTGACAGGTAGCTCAACAAGCCAACAGCGTCAAAACGGATAACAAGGATCGCCAAAATTTAATAGGGCCAGATTCGAATTAAATAGAAATTAATTGACTCTCTCTCTGGATTTAATTTAGTTTTAGCGTTTGCATCCGATGCTTCATATCGTTTCAGCGTATTCAACCATTAATTGCACTTTGGCCATGCTGTTATATTCATTGATGTCCAGGCGGAATGCAACTTTGGCTTTGCTACCCAATTCATCGGTGTGGCTAAACCAGATCGCATCATAGCGCGTGCCATTACGTTCTAGTAGCAGTTTCAGGTGTTTTTCTTTCAGAATGCGTTGGCTAACCACGCGAAACTCGTCGCAAAACAGCGGCGGGGCAAAGCCTTGACCCCACACCTGGCCGTCCATCAACTCAACGAATTGCGTTGTGTAGTAGGCATCTTCTAGCGGCCCATCAGTTTCAATCACACGTTCTAACTTGCTTTGTCCAAGCCATTCGCGGCCGACTTTTTCGAAGGCGACCGCGAATGCATCGAACGCGTCGGCGCGGATGGTCAGGCCAGCGGCCATCGCGTGGCCACCGAATTTTTGGATTAGGCTGGGCGCGTGCTTCGATACGAGATCCAACGCATCGCGCAGGTGGAAGCCAGGAATCGAGCGGCCAGAGCCCTTGATCAGTCCTTCTTCACCGGTGGCGAAAGTGATGGTTGGACGATATAGCCTATCCTTCAGACGCGACGCTACGATGCCAATCACGCCTTGGTGCCAAGACGCGTCGAATACGCTGATGGTGGTGCTGTCCTTAGGTTGAAAATCGTCCAGTAATGCCAGCGCAGTATCTTGCATGCCGGCTTCGATATCGCGCCGTTCGCGATTGATGGTGTCGAGCTGCTGGGCGATGGCCCAGGCGCGGACTTCGTCATCGGTGGTCAGGCATTCGATGCCGAGCGCCATATCGGCCAGGCGGCCGGCGGCATTCAGGCGTGGGCCCAATGCGAAGCCGAGATCGAACGGCGTCGCCCGCCGCGCTTCGCGGCTGGCGACGCGGAACAGCGCGGCAACGCCGGCATGCATGCGGCCGGAGCGCATGCGTTTCAAACCTTGCGCCACCAGGATGCGATTATTCGCATCGAGTTTGACGACGTCGGCGACAGTGCCGAGCGCTACCAGATCGAGCAGTACGTCCAGTTTCGGTTGTGTCTTGGCATCGAATATGCCACGCTTGCGCATTTCGGCACGTAGCGCCAGCAAGACATAGAACATGACGCCGACGCCAGCTAGGTTCTTGCTCGGGAAGGCACATTCTGGTTGGTTCGGATTGACAATCACTGCCGCCGCCGGTAGCGTATCCGCCGGTAAGTGATGGTCGGTAACAACGACTTCGATACCGCGCCGGTTGGCTTCTTTCACGCCGTCGATGCTGGCGATGCCGTTATCCACCGTGACAATGATGTGTGGCGATTTTTCATGTGCAGTCAGCTCGACTATTTCCGGTGTCAGGCCGTAGCCATATTCGAATCGATTCGGCACGATGAAATCGACGTTCGCACCTAGAAGTCGCAGGCCGCGTAGGCCGACCGCACAGGCGGTGGCGCCGTCGCAATCGTAGTCAGCGACGATGACCATTTTCTTTTTTGCGGCGATGGCGTCAGCCAGGAAGCTGGCGGCAGAGTCGATGTACAGCAGCCCGGATGGCGGTATCAATGCGCTTAGTTCGCTTTCCAGTTCTTTGGCGTCGAACAGGCCGCGCGCCGTGTAGATGCGGGCCAGCACAGGGTGGATGCCGTTTTGGCACAGTCGTTCAGAATCACGAAAAGGGTAGGGACGGGTAACGATACGAGTCATGAAGAATGCACTGGTAGTAGGCTCGTCAGTGATGGCTTGAGCCAGAACTTCTTGAGTGAGAAACGGCTGGTGGTCAATTCAAGCAGGTGGACATGGTTGGTAATGCAAAGTGACAGACTATCCAGTCGGCCCTGCTGTATCGCTTGTAGCAGCGGCTCGAAAAAATCGCTTTCGAGCGCCTTTAGTTGTTGCTGCCATGCCGACCATTCGCCGGTCAGCGCCGCTTGGATCAACTGATCCAGCGTCAGTAGGGCATTCTCGGGCTTGGTGGCTATGATGTCGGCAGCGCTGGCGTTGATGTAGGCAGTCTTTGCATATTGACTGAGTCCAGTGAAACCGCCTGGCAAGTTGAACACGTCGCGGCGCTCACCTGATGATGGCGGAGCTGCGGTTGCCGTAGCCCCGGCCCATAACCATAATGAATTGATCGCTTGTAATCCTTGCGCGGCCCGTTGCTCGTTTATCGGATGCGCAAACCACATCATTTGCACCTCATTTTGCAATTTGTGCCAGGCTGCCGCGTCATTGCCTTGCGGAATCCAGATATCGATGTTGTGGCCGCAGCTGGCGTCGGGAGTGGCGGTCAGCAGACTTTGCCAATCGTCGGCACGCATGAACCAGGTATTGCCGTCACCATATTGTAGTGATCTACCAACCTCAGCGAACAAAGGTGCGGCGGCATCGAACAGGGCACGCGAATCGGCTTCTGATAGATTGACCTGACGAATATCTGTCAGCACCAGATGATCGTGAGCGATATGGATATGTGACGGATGTAGCATGAACCAGACGCCTTCATCGACAGCCAGGCCAAGCGCGCGCATGGTGGCGCAGGCCAGGGCGGGACTGTTCTGGCAATCCACATCGGCCGCAGCAAACGGTGCTAACCCAAATTGCGACGCCAGCCAGACTTCATGAGGCAGCGCTCTTGCAAAATCACCAAACCGTTGGCGATGACGGTCAGATTTAGCCCTCGCCATCAGGGTAGCTAGAGCTGGCAGTTTTAATTCACGCAATAGATCACGCGCCAGTTCTGGCGGCGGCAAGCCAAATGGGAATAGGATATCTAAATGACTCACGTCACTATTATATGGCATGCCGGCACATGATGCAAATTCTTGGGGCAAAACGATTCTTGATAATTGGCCTGATAGCCAGCCTGAAAAATAATTGCGCTTCTCATAAAATTGCTGAATTTTTCTGTAAGCCGCAATCTTGCCCGCAACGCATTCGAACCTACCGTGAATTTTTTTTGCATCGCCTGGAAGGCGTATTAATTTAATCTCAGAGCCTGCTCGAAATATTTTGAA
>DCSW01000032.1 GCA_002325825.1 Collimonas sp. UBA1456 | reverse complement strand
AGCCTCAGCCTCGTCTTCTTTCTCACGCCTTCTAATGGTCGACGCACTGCAAAAGGTATTACTAGGATTTAACATAAAATTTATATGAATCATATTAGAGAAACAATATAGGTTTTTACTAAATTGCAGGCAAACAAATATTCATATTTTTTCGTAAAGTAATTAATATAGCAAACTTATCGTCGTCCGTTCCAATATAGAATGAGCGCCTGAACTTGTGCGAGCATCATGCGTCTGCACCTCTGCGCAACCAGCAGGCGAACCAGATAACCGACATCCTTACAAGCTTGCCACTACACAACGTCTTCCCCCCCCCCACCACTAAGGCCCGCCAATCCATGTACATCGTCAACCTGCTGCCCCCCCGGTCTCACACTGATCCTGCTAGACGTTGCACTGCGCCGCTTGAGCAAGCGGGTAACGAGTTTTAGACCGGCGCCAAAAAACTGGTGTACTTCCTGCTATTTCCGGCGCTGCTGTTCTACTTCACCGCACACACGCCGCTGCGCTCCGACACTAGCGGCAACATACCTGCGGTCGGCTTACTGGCCTTGACCAGCGTGATTATCCTGACCTGGATGGGCAAGCCCGTGGATCAAGGCGTCGCCGATGGATTACGCATCCAGCATGCAAACCGGCTATCGCTTCAATTTGTATATGGTGCTAGCGTTGATAGTCCGGCTGGGCGGTGCCGGTCTACGCTTGACCGCAGTCCAGCGTGCCAAGACGTTATCAGCCTATCTTCTGGCAACCAAACTGTTGGCATTACCAATGCCGGCTTTGCTGATTGTCAGCCTTGACTCTGCCGTTCTAGCTATGAGTGCTGCAGCACTGAGCAATTTGCTGCAAGCGAATCACCTCAAGCCGCGACGTGCTAAAGTAACGCCCATGCGATATGCTCGCATACCAGCTCGGATGGATCATCGCTAGAAGCATGCAAAGCGGCAATGATCGACGACGTGCCAGCCCCGGCGGCTGCGGCGTTACTCAAACTCATCCCCATGTTACGTAACCAGTGTGTTCTGATCCAGCTAGTTACGCACGTCGAAATCGCCCTGCGTGGATGGCTGCGCACATTTATTTCACGGACAGAACAGATGGCAATCATCGCAGCCATACACCCGGTTGCCGATCAACGGCCGCAGCTCAATCGGGATGCTGCCTAAATACTACCTTTTAACTCGATCTTCAGGTAGGAGATGCAACGCCGGGAATAGAGCCAGTATGGAGCAACAATCGTCTGTATCCGACAGACATCGATGTAGGTGCTGCATTGGCCGCAATGCGAACTGATCGGCGCATCCGGCGGCAGGCTCCAGCCGGGCTTGCTTGCGTCGGCGCCAAGCGCCGCCGTCACCCTAATATTCACGCAGCAAATAATCCATGCGCGTCATAATCGACCGGATCGTTTCTGTTACCAGTTCCGCAGGTCGGGTGCATTGCCATATAATCCATCTCATCGTGATAACCAAGCTCAAGCCGCGCCAGAAAACCTGCTTCCTGCTGTGCCAGGTCGACTTCGGATATGCGGATATCTGCAAAGTCAAGCTCGCGGCCCCATCTCTTGATGGTAATGCCAAGCGTAATTAAATTGTGATCCGTTGCGATCAACGGGCGGGTTTTCCGGGAAGATTTTATAGAGGACTATGTTACGTGAAGTCGCATTTTACAACCCGCCTGCACGATGAAGTTGGCACCAACGCTCTGGGCGTTGCCTTGGCTCGGGCTTTATTGCCCGGAATCTCTATTCACCTACAGGGCGATCTCGGCGCCGGCAAGACCGCTCTGACGCGTGCACTGCTGCATGCCGCAGGTTACCAGGGTCATGTCAAGAGTCCAACTTACACTCTTGCGGAACCTTATGTTATTCAGGTAGACCAACATACGGTCGAATTGATCCATTTTGACTTATACCGGATGGCCAGTCCGGACGAATTTCTGGAAGCCGGTTTCCGGGAACATTTCAACAGTACCAGCGTCTGTATCGTCGAGTGGCCGGAAAAAGGAGCGCCGGCGTTACCGGAACCCGACATTCGCATATTACTCAGTGTTTCCGGAGAAGGACGTGATGTAGAATTGCAAGTGTTATCTGATAAGGGTAGTCAATGTCTCGCTCGACTGAAATTTGCACTAAACCTCTGAAATCCAAAATCCGCCGGATATTACTCAAGGCCAGTGGCACTCTGCTGCTTGCAATCATCGCGCCACTGTCGGCACGCGCCGCGCAAATTGTCGCAGTCCGAGTCTGGCCAGCGGAAGACTACACCCGCGTCACGCTGGAAAACGATTCTGAGCTGAAAACTACTCACTTCCTGGTTCAGAATCCGGACCGCATGGTGGTCGATATCGAAGGCATCGAGCTTAGTCAGACTTTGAAAGAATTGGTCGCTAAAATTCAGCCGAACGATCCTTGTATCCAGCATGTCCGCATCGGCCAGAACCGCCATAATGTGGTGCGACTGGTGTTTGATCTCAAAGAAGAAGTCAAGCCACAGGTATTTACATTGCAGCCGGTCGGCAACTACCAGCATCGACTGGTGTTCGATTTGTATCCCGTCAATCCGCCCGATCCGATAGCCGCAATGATCGAAAAAAGCGAATGGTCAAGCAGCTCTGCCGATCCCGTGCTGCAAATCGCCCAAGCTCAAACGCCGCAGCCAAAACCGCAAGCTCAAGCTCAGCCGCAAATAGCGCGAGTCGATCCGAAGCCGGACCGCAGCCAGACTCCGAACCTGACGCGCATGATCACCATCGCCCTCGACCCCGGCCATGGCGGCGAAGATCCTGGCGCCATCGGGCGCGGCGGCAATCGTGAAAAAGACGTAGTGCTATCGATTGCCAAACGGCTCAAGGCCAAGATCGAGCAGCAGCCGAACATGCGCGTGATGCTAACCCGCGATGCTGACTTCTTCGTGCCGCTCGGCATGCGCGTACAAAAAGCCCGCAAGGTGCAGGCCGATCTGTTCGTTTCGATTCATGCCGACGCCTTCGTCACGCCAACCGCGCGCGGCTCCTCTGTATTCGCGCTATCGGAAATAGGCGCCAGCTCGACTGCTGCGCGCTGGCTGGCCAATAAGGAAAATTCGGCCGACCTGATCGGCGGCATCAACATCAAGAGCCACTACAAGCAACTGGCCAGCGTACTGCTGGATTTGTCGACCACAGCCCAGATTAACGACAGCATGAAACTCGGCAGAGCCGTGCTGAGCGAAATCGGCGGCATCAACAAACTGCACAAAGGCGTTGTCGAGCAAGCCAGCTTTGCGGTGCTGAAAGCCCCGGATATCCCCAGCATTCTGATTGAAACCGCGTTCATCTCGAATCCGGAAGAAGAAGCCAAACTGGCCGACAACGCTTATCAGGATCAGATGGCCGACGCGGTATTGAAAGGCATCCAAAAATATTTCTCGCAAAACCCGCCGCTGGCCAGAAACCGTCTGACCTGACTTTGCATTCAGTGAAGCGTACAATAACAAGGGCCTGATGCAATCCATGCATCAGGCCCTTGTTATTGTTTCATGCCAAAAGCGTTATTGGAAACGCTTTTGTATCGCTTTTAATTCAGCTTTTACTTCATTAAAATACGTTGTATAAAGTATTGTATGAATCACTTCATGATTACGCACTGCGCAGCTTCCGATAGATCTTCAAGCAAGCACTCGCGGCTACCGGCACCACGGTAGCACCAACGCCGATCAGTACGATGGTGTTCAGATGGTCGCGAACGATCGAGATATTTCCGAAGAAATAGCCAGCAGCGACCAACCCGATTACCCATACCAAGGCGCCAATAATATTAAAGAATTGAAATTTAGAGAACGTCATTTCCGATACGCCAGCGACAAACGGCGCGAAGGTCCGCACGATCGGCACAAAACGCGAAAGTATAATGGTCTTGCCACCATGGTGCTCGTAGAATGCATGGGCCTTTTGTAACGCCGCCTTGTCCAGCCAACGGTAATCGTGGGTATAGACCTTATGCCCTATCAGGCTGCCGATCCAGTAATTCAAGGTGTTGCCGGTGGTTGCCGCAACAATTAGAAAACCCATCAAGATCCAGATGTTCATCTTACTGGTCGCACAAAAAGCGCCTGCAACAAACAGGAATGTATCACCGGGCAAAAACGGCAGGACGACCAGGCCGGTTTCGCAAAAAACAATCAGGAATAGCACCATGTAAATCAACGTACCGTATTCCTTAATCAAGAAATCAAGAGATTGATCGACATGCAGGACGACATCGATCAATTGCATAAAGTCCATAAGTGTTTCTCCTTAATCATCGCGAAGATAATACACCACGAAAGATAGCAAACAGACAGATCAGTTGCGTGATTATATTGGCGTCGCCAAAAAAGTGGCTCAACAAGCCCTCCTGTGACAACTCTCTGATAACTCTCGGCCAGCGTCTCGCGCTTCGGTATAATCGTCACATGAATGCACCGCTCTCCCCCATACGCCTGATTCAGCAACTGCCGGACAACCTGATCTCGCAAATCGCCGCCGGCGAAGTAGTCGAACGGCCATCCGCCGTGGTCAAGGAATTATTAGAAAACGCGCTCGACGCCGGTTCCACCAAAATTACGGTGCGATTGGAGCAAGGTGGCGTCAAACGGATCACCATCACCGATAACGGCCGCGGTATCACGCCGGAACAACTGCCATTGGCGCTAGCGCGCCACGCCACCTCAAAAATCACTTCACTGCACGATCTAGAAAACGTTGCCACGCTGGGTTTTCGCGGTGAGGCGCTGGCCTCGATTGCTTCTGTCTCACAACTGACGCTGACCTCACGCAGCGCCGACGCAGCGCACGCCTGGGAAATCGACGGCAGCACGCTGGTCGTAACGCCTTCATCCGGCATCCAAGGTAGCACCGTCGATATCCAGGACCTGTATTTCAATACACCGGCGCGGCGCAAATTTCTGAAATCCGAGCAGACCGAATGCAGCCATTGCGCGGAAGTGGTGCGGCGTATTGCCCTGGCGCGGCCGGATGTGTCTTTCTCGTTTAGCCACAACGGAAAGACCATCGATCACTGGAACGTCACCGACATCGCCAAGCGCAGCGCCAGCATCCTCGGTAACGAATTCGCCAATGCTCGCTTGGCGCTGGACGAAGCCGCTGGACCGCTGCGCCTGCATGGTTTCGTCGGCTTGCCAACCGCTTCCAAAGCACGCGCCGGCGCTCAATATTTCTACGTAAATGGCCGCTACGTGCGCGATAAGCTGCTGGTGCACGCGGTACGCGCCGCCTATCAGGACGTGCTACACGGCGACCGCTATCCATCATACGTATTGGAGCTGGACTTGCCCCCGGCGCTGGTCGACGTCAATGTTCACCCATCAAAAATCGAAGTACGCTTCCGCGACAGCCGTGCCGTGCATCAATTCGTATTCCACGCTGTCAGCCGTGCGCTGGCGCAAACCTCCGCCACATCGTTTGGTGCGAGCACAACCACGCTAGCTGCGCCTAGCGGGGCCATGCCGAGGATTCGCGGTTCGCAAGAACACTTGCAAGCGATTCTGCAACCGGCAGCGCAACCGCTGCAGCACCAGAATTCGTTCGGTTCACAGTTCGCACCAGCCTCGTATGGGGTCGCACAGATCGCAGCCAATTATGGTGCGCTATTTGCCGATGGCGATCGTTCAGCAAGCAACACAAATGACTACACCGCGAACTATGCGCCGGCGATTCCCGCCGTCAATCAAACCCTGTCGACCGACGACTTCCCACTCGGCTTCGCGCTAGCACAATTGCACGGTATTTATATACTGGCGCAAAATATCAAAGGCCTGGTGTTAGTCGACATGCACGCAGCGCATGAACGCATTCTGTACGAACAATTGAAAGGCGCGCTGGATAAAGATACGATGCAGGTGCAGCCGCTACTGATCCCAGTGACGCTCTTCGCCAATGAAATCGAAGTCAGCACCGCCGAAGAGAATCGCGACACCCTGCATGCGCTAGGCTTTGACATCGCCACCATTTCGCCCACCACGCTGGCGGTACGCTCGGTGCCAGCCTTGCTAAAAAACGTCGATGCGCAAATGCTGACGCGCGATGTGCTGCACGATGTACACGAATTCGGCGGCTCCCTGGTCCTGGTCGAATGCCGCAACAAACTGCTCAGCATGCTGGCCTGCCACACCGCCGTGCGCGCCAACCGCAATCTGACCATCCCAGAAATGAACGCCCTGCTGCGCCAAATGGAAGCTACCGAACGTGCCGACCAGTGCAACCACGGCCGCCCAACCTGGAGCCAACTAGCCCTGTCCGATTTGGATAAACTTTTTTTACGCGGACAGTAAGCAGCATGTCATCTACTTCCGCATCATCCGAGCGCAAGCCGCTGGTTGTCGCCATCATGGGGCCGACAGCGTCCGGCAAAACCGCCTCCGCGCTGGAAATCGCCCGTCATATTCCCGTCGAAATTATCTCAGTCGATTCGGCGATGGTATATCGCGGCATGGACATCGGCACCGCCAAACCCAACTCCGAGGAACTGGCCGCAGTCCCGCATCACCTGATCAACATCAAGGAACCTACCCAGTCCTATTGGGCCATGCAATTCCGCGATGACGCGCTGCGCCTGTTCGCAGATATCCACGCACGTGGCAAACTGGTGCTGATGGTCGGCGGCACCATGCTCTACTTCAAGGCACTTCGCAACGGCCTCGACGAACTGCCCCAAGCCGATCCAGCGCTACGGGCCAGGCTCGATGCCGAAGCTGCCCGGATCGGCGTGCCCGGCATGCACGCCAAGCTGTCCCAACTCGACCCAATCACCGCCGGCCGCCTGAAATCGAATGACAGACAGCGCATCCAACGCGCGCTAGAAATCATCGAACTCAGCGGCAGAACCATGTCCTCGCTGCTACTCACCAACCGTTCCACCCCCGAACTGCCGTTCGACATCTTGTCGCTAGCACTGGAACCGTCCGACCGCAGCGTGTTACACCAATACATCGCCCAACGCTTCGACTTGATGCTGGATCAACAACACGATGGTTTAACGGCGGCATTCACTAACGGTGAATTAACCAAGGATGGCGGGGCGAATAGTGGCGCAATAAAAGGTGGATTAATCCAGGAAGTAGCAGCCCTGCGCGCCCGCGGCGACCTACATCTAGGCCTGCCGTCGATGCGCTGCGTCGGCTATCGCCAGACCTGGAAATATCTGAACGGCGAGTACGGCTACCAGGAGCTGCGCGAAAAAGGCATCGCCGCCACCCGCCAGTTAGCCAAGCGCCAACTAACCTGGTTACGCTCGATGCCGGAACGGATCGTGATCGACTGCATCGGCAACCACGTCGCCAAGACCGTCTTGGAGACAGTCAGCAACGCCCTAAAACGATAATAACGTCACAATTTTTTGACGAAAACTCACCGAGAACTCACGTCAAAATCCTATTTTTCTTGACGGCTTTTAACGAAAACCGGATAATTGTAAAATTGTTTGGTGATATAGCTCAGTTGGTTAGAGCACAGCATTCATAATGCTGGGGTCGGTGGTTCAAGTCCACCTATCACCACCACGAACACAAGATCGTAACCCGCATAAATGTGCGGTGACGGCTTTTATTTTTGTTCTTCCATACCGGCATACTGATCAACCCGATGACTCTGTTGTTGAGATAGAGTTAAGCAGACAATCTTGCCATCCTAGTGATTACCTAATAAAACGCCTTATAAAAAGCTCTCAGCAACAGAAAACTATCCTGTCTGTACCATCAACAGAACATCAATAAAACTCTGACCTGACCCGGTAATCCTCCCACAAAAGATTATCAGTTAAAAGTAAGATTTTCTTAAATACGATTTTAAGGAAACTGTACATGGAGACATCACGCTTTACCGGAAGTCAGATCATCAACATCTTGAAACAGGTTGAGGCGGCACGCTAGTGCCGGAGCTTTGCCGTGAGCATGGGATGAGTTTGGCCTCGAT
>DCSW01000035.1:16778-17172 GCA_002325825.1 Collimonas sp. UBA1456 | reverse complement strand
AGAAGCACATTGAGTTTATTTGATAAGAAAGCTAGTTCAATAGAATTGATTTGCTGCGGACATAGTTTGTTTGTCGGGGCAGCGCCCCTATTTTTTTGATCATGTGCATGGTCTCGATACCGGTCTGGCGATAATGATTNNTGGCACACCAGAATGACTTAAAGCTAAGCATAGATCTGGTGATTCGCTTGATGGCTCGGTGGTCTTGCTTGACCACGTTATTGAGATATTTGGACTGGCACAATATGCAGTATGAACACCGGGATCAGNNGTATTGACGCCGCTCTTGTCGATGGTGATTTTCTCAGACACATTGTGTAGGCCGATGGCACGGCTCCAAGAAACAGCTTGCAGCAGCTTTGTCACGCTTTGCGGTAAGATGAAAATTCACCTT
>DCSW01000035.1:3405-16718 GCA_002325825.1 Collimonas sp. UBA1456 | reverse complement strand
TCTCATCAAGGCTCCAGTTGCGACTTAAAGCCCGCTTGCGACGACGCACAATGGCTGCCAGTACCAGAAACATTTCGAAGAGCAATATTAATCAGGCTTTGGCGGATATTTTGCATGACCTGTATTGCCGTAGATTCTTGTCGCAACATAACACGATCTTGACGTTGTACGGTTTGACTAGTTCCATAAAGCGTGTGTGGCCCAGGTAGGCGAACGGCTAATACAGCGCGAAATAATGTTCGCAAAGCCTGATCATGGCGAGTCCTTGGATAAGGCTAGAACGGATTGACTACGGCCAAAATAACGATCGCCAGCAATAGGATCACTGGCACTTCGTTGAACCAGCGAAACCAGATGTGGCTACGCGTGTTGATAGCATTTTCAAATTTCTTCACCAGGCTACCGCAGGCATGGTGGTAACCGATCACCAAAATTACCAGGAACAGCTTGGCATGCATCCAGCCATTGCCCGGACCTTTGCCGATGCCGTAACCAAGCCACAGCCAGAAACCGAACAGTACCGCAGGGAATTGCAGTAGTGTCGTGAAGCGATACAGTTTACGCGCCATCAGCAATAGGCGTTGGGTCGCCACGGCTTCAGTTTCCTGCGCCAGATTAACCATGATGCGTGGCAGGTAGAACAAGCCGGCGAACCAGGATACGACGAAGACGATGTGCAGCGATTTAATCCAGAGCATGAAATTTCCTATTTGTTTATTTCGGGAAGGATGATGCGTTTGTAGATGACTACAGGGCGGTGTGGTTGCTGGCATACCGAACCTGTGGTCTGAAAACGGGCTGTGGTTTTCCGCCACGATGTCGCGGAACTGCCACTGCCCGATTTGATCCAATATAATCGTCTCATAAAACTATATGAACGTGTTGCTTGCTGATTCAATAGACATTGGCGCGACGATCTTATTCTCGTACCTGTCCTTGGCCGAACACGACATATTTTAGCGAGGTTAGTCCTTCCAGGCCGACTGGTCCGCGTGCATGTAACTTGTCGTTGGAGATCCCAATCTCTGCACCCAGGCCAAACTCGAAGCCGTCCGCAAAGCGGGTTGACGCATTGACCATGACCGATGCCGAATCGACTTCGCGCAGGAAGCGCATAGATCGCGAATAGTTCTCGGTAACGATGCTGTCGGTGTGTTGCGACGAGTATGTGTTGATGTGGGCAATCGCTTCTTCGACATCAGCGACGATCTTGACTGCCAAGATCGCGGCCAGGTATTCGGTGCGCCAGTCTTCTTCCGTAGCGGCGCTCAGCTGATGGTAGCCTCGCAGCAGCGCACGCGCTTCGTCGTCGGCGCGCAGTTCGACTTCCTTGCTGCGATACAGTTGCGCCAGTGCCGGCAAAACCTGCGGAGCGATGGCGCGTGCCACCAGCAGGGTTTCGATGGTGTTGCAGGTGCCGTAACGATGGCATTTGGCGTTGAAGGCGATCGACAGTGCTTTGTCGAGGTCAGCCTGGTCGTCGATGTAGACGTGGCAAATACCATCCAGGTGCTTGATCATAGGCACTGTGGCTTCCTTCATCAGGCGTTCGGTCAAACCTTTGCCGCCGCGCGGCACGATCACGTCGACATATTGCGGCATAGTGATCAGCGCGCCTACGGCAGCGCGGTCGGTGGTTTCGACCAGCTTCACCGCATCTTCCGGCAAACCGGCGCCGGCCAGGCCTTCCTTGACCAGTTTAGCCAACGCCCGGTTGCAATGCTGGGCTTCGGAGCCGCCGCGCAAGATTGTGGCATTACCGCTCTTTATGCACAGGCCGGCGGCATCTACAGTGACGTTCGGTCGGGCTTCGTATATGATGCCGATGACGCCAAGCGGCACCCGCATCTGGCCGACCTGGATGCCGGTCGGGCGGAATTTCATATTTGAGATTCCACCGATCGGATCGGCCAGAGCGGCGATTTGCTCCAGCCCGGTGATCATGGTGTCTATCGCTTTGCCTGAAAGCGTCAGACGATCCAACATGGCTGACGTCAAACCGCTGGCGCGGGCGGCGCTGAGATCAAGTTGGTTGGCGCTACGCAACAGCGCCGCATCGCGGTGAATGGCCGCAGCGATCAGACCTAGCGCGCGATTCTTGACCGCCGTGTCGGCGCGGGCCATGGCGCGCGATGCGGCGCGGGCGCGTTGTCCGACTTCGATCATGTATTGTTGAATTTTCATATATTTATGTCTTTGCTTTTTACGTCGCGTTCCACCGTTTTGATCAGTTTTTTATCGCCGCTGAATAAGCGCGGCTGTGCGACTTTCAGTCCGAGCTGCAGCAACGCATCCCATGCATCGCCGGAAAACGCCTTGGCGCGCAGACCCTTGACCATCTTGTCGACCTGCGCGGCATCTTTCAACGCAGCTTCCAGCGTCGCCAGGCTCAGGCGTCGTAACGATGGCTCTATCAGTTTTGCGCGCGGTCCCCAGATCCGGTACTCCTTCAGCAGCGTCGCAATCGAACGTCCTTGCACGGCCGCAGATTTCAATTTCAGCAACGTGCGAATTTCTTCCGAGACCACCCATAGCACGAGCGGCAGCGCTTCACCTTCGCTTTTCAGGCTGTCCATCATGCGCACTAGCCTCGTCGCATCGCCGACCAGCATGGCTTCGTTTAGCTTGAATACATCATAACGCGCGACGTTCAGAACTGCATCGTGACACTGTTCAAAGCTCAGTTTGTCGGGGGGATACAGGAAAGCCAATTTCTGGATTTCTTGATGTGCGGCCAGTAGATTACCCTCGACCCGGTCGGCGATAAGATCCAACGACTGGTGGTCAGCGCTTTGCTGCTGCGCCGCCAGCCGTACGCCGATCCAGTTCGGCAGATGGGCGCGCTCCACCAATGGAATGTCGATATATACCGCGGCCTGCCGGAGGCTTGCGACCCACGCCGCTTTTTGTGTGGCCCAGTCGAGCTTGGGCAGGTTGATAATTGTCACGTTATCGGGATTCAGCGTGGCTGTATACTGTTGCAGCGCCTGGCCGCCATCCTTGCCAGGCTTGCCGCCTGGAATCCGTAGTTCGATCAGTTTCTTATCGCCGAACAGCGACTGCGATTGGTTAGCCTCCAGTAATGCACTCCATTTGAAGCTGCGATCAACTATCAGTACATCGCGTTCGCTGCAGCCGTTAGCGCGCGCACTCCTTCGAATCTTGTCGGCAGCCTCCAGAGCCAGCAGATGTTCGTCGCTGGTGATGACATACAAGGGCACAAGGTTTCCCGCTAGATGGCTGTCGAGCGCGTCTACACACAGTTGCATTGGGGATCCAGTTACTGAACTGTTGGCGTCGTTGATGCCGGTGTCGCTGGTTTATCGGTTGGTTTATCAGTCGGCGCTTGCGTAGACGGTGCGACTTGTGTCGGCACCCCCATTTTTATCGCCGCCATGCGACGTAGGATCTGCTGCACCATGTCAGTCTGCATGTCGCGATATAGCAGCACTTCTTCCGCGACTTTCGACAATTCCTGCGACGAGTTATAGCTGATATCGCGCTTCAACGTAATCAGCGTCGGCGCCAGCAGTTCTTTCCTATTGACGTCGAGCATCCGGAAAGTCAGCTTATAATACAACAAATATTCACTGGCGCGGTTCTGGCTATTGAGAGTCAGAGCTACTTTCTCGCGAGCATCATTAAGTACCTGTAAGGTCGCTTCGGCGCCTTGCTCCGTCGGTAGTACCACAGTACTGCCGCTGGCCAGGATGTTGCGCTTCAGTTCCACGCCAAGCGGCGAGTTGGCGGCGAAGGTCATGTAGATCGACTTGAAAGGCAGGGTGGTCGAGCCGCGCAGATGGAAGCCGCAGGCCGACAGCAGCGCTGCCGTGAGCAGGATCAGCGCCCAACGCAACCACGAGCGGTTAGCTGCAGACATTCCGAGAGACATTCTACTCAGCATTCGGGTATTCCTTGTTTCAAGGTTGAAGGCCGAACCGGCTAGTCCGGCCGCATCGCGCGTTAAGTGACGATATTGATCAACTTGCCTGGCACTACGATGATTTTCTGCGGTGCGCCTTCGAGATACTTCTGTGCGTTCTCGTTGGCCAGCGCAGCTGCTTCTATGCTTGCCTTGTCGGCATCCTTGGCGACGGTGATGCTGCCACGTAGCTTACCGTTGATCTGGATCATTATCTCGATTTCGCTCTGCTCCAGCGCTTTGGCGTCAATCTGCGGCCAATCGGCATCGAGCAGGTCGCCATGCACCGCCGCGAAGCCGAGTTCCTGCCAAAGCACGTGGGTGATGTGCGGCGCCACCGGGTTGAGTACGCGCAGGAAGATCGACAAACCTTCGGTCAGAACTGCATTACTGGCCAGCGACTGGTCGAGCTTGGCGCCGGCCAGCGTGTTGAGCATCTTCATACAGGACGATACCACCGTGTTGTACTGAATTCGCTTCAAGTCGTGATCGGCTTGCTGCAGGATTTTGTGCACTTCGCGGCGCAGGGTCTTTTGGGCATCGTTCAAGTTCGAAAAATCGGCGTTGACGGCTGGCGTGATGTTGTCTTTGTTCGCGTGGCAGAACGACCACACCCGGCGCAGGAAACGATTGGCACCTTCGATGCCGGTGCCGGACCACTCCAAGGTTTGTTCCGGCGGCGAGGCAAACATGGTGAACAGGCGTGCGATGTCGGCGCCGTACTGATCGATCTGAGCTTGCGGATCGATGCCGTTGTTTTTCGATTTCGACATTTTCTCGGTGCCGCCGATTGCCACCGGCTGGCCGTCCGATTTTAGCATCGCCTTCAACGGCCGTCCTTTGTTGTCAAAGGTTAGCTCCACATCTTCAGGGTTGAACCAGGTCTTCTTGCCGCTGGCGTCTTGGCGGAAATAGGTTTCATTGAGCATCATGCCTTGCGTCAACAGGTTGGTGAATGGTTCGTCATATTTGACCAAGCCGAAGTCGCGCATGACCTTGGTCCAGAAACGCGCGTATAGTAAGTGCAGCACCGCATGCTCGATGCCGCCGATGTACTGGNNTGGTCCATCGGCATCCAGTAATCGTTGCGCGAATCGACCATGGCTGCGTTATTATTTGGCGAACAATAACGCATGTAGTACCAAGAAGAATCGACAAAGGTGTCCATCGTATCGGTTTCACGGCGTCCCGGCTGGCCGCATTTCGGACATTCGACGTGCAAGAATTTTTCATGCTTATTGAGCGGATTGCCGCCGCCGTCCGGAACGCAATCTTCCGGTAGGATCACCGGAAGATCTTTTTCCGGAACAGGTACATCGCCGCAATCGCTGCAGTGGATGATCGGGATCGGTGTGCCCCAGTAGCGCTGGCGTGAAATGCCCCAGTCGCGCAGGCGATAGGTGGTTTTCTTTTCGCCAAGGCCATGCGCCGCCAGGTCGGTAGCCACGGCATCAACGGCTTGCTGGTAGTTGAGGCCGTCGTATTTTCCGGAATCGACGCAGACGCTATTTTCCTTGTAGCTATACCATTCGTGCCAGCCGTCGTCGGAATAGGTCTTGCCTTCAACGGCAATCACCGGACGGACAGGCAGAACGTATTTCTTGGCGAAAGCGAAATCGCGCTCATCGTGCGCCGGTACGCCCATGACAGCGCCGTCGCCGTAGGTAATCAGGACATAATTGCTGACCCATACCTCGATCTGCTGGCCGGTCAATGGGTGCGACACATACAAGCCGGTCGGCATACCTTTCTTTTCCATCGTCGCCATATCGGCTTCAATGACACTGCCCTTCTTGAATTCGGCGATGAACTCGGCCAGTTCCGGATTGCTCTTGGCGGCGAAAGTAGCCAGCGCATGTTCCGGTGCTACCGCGCAGAAAGTGACGCCATTGATGGTGTCGGCGCGGGTGGTGAAGACCCATAGCTTGCCGCCTTGAATCAGTTGACCGTTCTCTTCGATCTTGTGCGGAAACGCAAAGCGCACCCCGGTCGACTTGCCGATCCAGTTGTCCTGCATCAGGCGCACTCGCTCCGGCCAGCCGGGTAGTTTGGCTTCAATGTGCTCCAGCAGTTCCTCCGCGTAGTCGGTGATTTTGGCGTAATACATCGGGATTTCGCGCTTTTCGATCAGCGCGCCCGAGCGCCAGCCGCGGCCGTCGACCACCTGCTCGTTGGCCAACACGGTCTGGTCGATCGGGTCCCAGTTCACGGTCCCGGTCTTCTTATAGATGATACCTTTTGCCAGCATCTTCAGGAACATCCACTGGTTCCACTTGTAGTATTCCGGCGTGCAGGCCGTCATTTCGCGTGACCAGTCAATCGCCAGGCCCATCGCCTTGAACTGTTTTTTCATGTGAGCGATATTGGCGTAGGTCCATTGCGCCGGCGGCGCGCCGTTGGCCATCGCAGCATTTTCCGCCGGCATGCCGAACGCATCCCAGCCCATCGGCATCAGTACGTTATAGCCATTCATCCGCATATAACGGTACATCACGTCATTGATGGTGTAGTTGCGCACATGGCCCATGTGCAGTTTGCCTGAAGGGTAGGGCAGCATCGAGCAGGCGTAGAATTTCTTCTTCTCTTGGCCGTTCTTATCTTTGGCATGTTCGACCGCTTTGTAGGCATCTATCGATTGCCAATGGTCTTGCGCAGATTTTTCGACTTCGGTTGGGCTGTATTTTTCTTGCATGACAGGATGAGGCTAAAGGGTGAATGTTATTCCGTTCGTTGTGTCTGATGTACCAGACCAACCATGCTCCGATTGCGGTGAACTCGCGAAGCCTGGTCGTTCCTGATGCGAAGCGGAATGTGAACTTGCCGGGCTATTAAATAATTACCCCGAGCCGGGAATTATACTGGTTCGGATGTCGCTTTAGGATTCTGTTGCGATAAGAATCTGCGACAATATAGGCCATGCAAAATATCCGCCAAAACCTGATTAGTATTGCCATTAGGAACATTCTCAAACGACTGCACTATGACTGCGTGAATCAGCTTTTCAAGACCTTATTGTCGGATAGCCCCAACGCTATCACCGAAGCCAAGTGTCTGGTGTGGGCGATTGCCGCGCAGCCGCTGACGGTAACGCTGATTGCCGATACCGTCGAAGATATCACCAGAATCTGTACTTCTGCGGAAGGCCGGGATGGCGTGCGCGTCTTTCTAGAGAAGCGTAAATCGTCCTGGCTGCAGTGATTACAGGACGATCACATACAATCTGGTTTTTTCAGAAGTGATATCGCCAGCGCAAGTGTTGGAAATAATATTAAATGATTAACGAAGCATTTTTGAACGACCCTTATCCCGCTTATCGCGCGCTACACGCCGAGGGGCCGCTGCATTGGAACTCGGAATTTTGCGGCGGCGCCTGGTTGCTCACCGGGTATGCCGATGTCGCCGCCGTGCTGCGCGATCCGCGCTTCTCGGTACGGCGTGCCGGCGGCTGGGCGAATAGCAGCGGACCGGGGGCGTTGACTGAGCTGCGCGAGTTCAAACGAATTTTTTCGCGCTCGTTGCTGTTCGTCGATGCGCCGCAGCACACCCGCCTGCGTCAGGCGATGACCACTGGCTTCAAACCGGCGGCGTTGCAGGGGTTGGCGCCGCAAATTCAAATCATCGTCGATCGCTTGCTGGACGACGTGCTGGCGAAGGCCGTGAGTGGCACCGGACAGTTTACTGAATTTGACTTTATGCGCGATTTTGCACGCCCTCTACCGGCGCTGGTGATTGCCGGCATGCTCGGCATCGCCGCCAAAGATCGCAAAGAATTTGTCGCCTGGTCCGACGATATCGCCGCCTTTATCGGCAGTCCGACGCCGACGCTGGAGATTGCCCGGCGTGCCCAGGTCAGCTTGATCGCGATGAACGAATACTTCCGGCAACTGTTGCCGCAGCGCCGCGCAGTGCTTGGCGACGACTTGATGAGCCAACTGATCCGGGCCGAAGTTGGCGGCGGCATCACCACCACCAAGGAATTGCTGGCGCAGTGTTGCACGCTACTGTTCGCCGGCCATGAAACCACGCGTAACCTGCTCGGCAACGGCATGCTGGCGCTGCTGCAACATTTGCAGCAATGGCAGGCGCTGCAAGCTGAGCCATCCTTGCTACCATCGGCTCTGAAGGAATTGCTGCGTTTCGACAGCCCGGTGCAATATACTGGCCGCCGTCTCAAGGTCGATGTCGAGATGCATAGCAAGGTCATGCGAAAAGGCGACCTGGTGATTCCGCTGATCGGTGCCGCCAATCGCGATCCGGCCAAATTCAGCGATCCGGACCGCCTAGATATCCGTCGCAATGAAGGCGCGCATTTGTCTTTCGGCTACGGCCCTCATGTCTGCATCGGCGCCACTCTGACGTATCTGGAAGCGGAAATTGCCATGCGCAGCGTCATACAGCGCCTGCCGCAATTGGGCTTGGTCGGCGCCGCCCAATCCTGGAGCAAAAACGCGGTATATCGCAGCCTAAACCATTTGCCATTGCGATTTGCGCGGCCCGCGCCAGCAGCGGATGTGCCAACCTTGGAAGCCCACTATGCCTGAGTTGCTGAAGCAGATCCGCGACCAGCTGGCTGCGTTGCAAGAACAGAAGCTACTGCGCAGGCGCCGTATTGTCGATGGACCGCAAGGGCCGTTACTAAAGGTCGACGGCCGCCAGTACCTGGCATTTTGCAGCAATGATTATCTCGGCCTGGCAAATCATCCGGCACTGCATGCGGCCGCCATCGCCGGGCTGGAAAAGTACGGCGTCGGCGCCAGTGCATCGGCATTGATCAGCGGCCACATCAGTGTGGTCGAGGAACTCGAGCAGGCATTGGCAGCCTTCGTCGGAATGCCGCGCACGTTGTACTTTTCGACCGGCTACATGGCCAACATGGGCACCATCCCGGCATTGGTCGGCACCGGCGATGTGGTGTTCTCGGACCGCCTGAACCATGCTTGCCTGATCGACGGCGCACGCTTGTCCGGCGCGCAGTTCCTCATTTATCCGCATGCCGATGTGGCAAGGTTGGAGGAATTGCTTGTCAAGAGTAATAGCCCGCGCAAACTGATTGTCACCGATGCGATTTTCAGCATGGATGGCGATATTGCCCCGTTGCCGGAACTGCTGGCGCTGTGCGAAAAATACGATGCCTGGATGCTGGTCGATGATGCTCACGGCTTTGGCGTACTGGGGCCGCAAGGACGCGGTAGTCTCGCACATTTCGGCATTTGCTCGCAGCGCATCCTATACATGGGGACGCTGGGCAAGGCCGCCGGCGTTGCTGGTGCATTCGTTGCCGGCGATGCGCTGCTGATCGAATGGTTGCTGCAACGCGCGCGCACTTACGTGTTCACCACCGCCAGTCCGCCGTTGCTGGCGAGTGCTTTGCTGGCGGCAATCAAGCTGATGCAAGAAGAGGATTGGCGGCATCAGCATTTGCGTCAATTGATAGCGCGTCTGCGTAGCGGCCTGGCTGCTTTGCCGTGGCCGTTGCTGCCATCGGAAACGGCGGTGCAGGCCTTGATCGTAGAGGATAACCAACTGGCGCTCGACCTTATGGAAGGTTTGCGCCAACAAAGCATCTGGGTACCGGCAATCCGTCCGCCGACCGTGCCGAAGGGCACTGCACGTTTGCGTATCTCGTTGTCGGCGGCCCACAGTATCGAACAAGTAGATCAACTGGTAAGCGCGTTGCATGCGCTGGATGGCAATGATACCGACGCGTCATCGCGAGGCGTGATAAGGAATTTAATTGAATAAATCTGAAAAAAGACTACCGCTACCGCAATCGGATCTGGTGCGGCGCAGCCTAGCCAGCGTCTGGCATCCGTGCACCCAGATGAAGCATCATGAATCGGCGCCGCTGATTGCGGTCAGCCGTGGTCGTGGCGCGTGGCTGTATGAGGCCGATGGCAAACGCTACCTCGATGCCATCAGTTCCTGGTGGGTCAACTTGTTCGGCCATGCCAATCATTGCATCAATGCCGCCCTGAAGAATCAGCTCGATCAGCTGGAACACGCGATGTTGTCTGGTTTCACGCACGAGCCGGTGGTGCAGTTGTCGGAGCAACTGGCGGCACGTACCGGCAACGTTCTCGGACACTGCTTCTATGCGTCCGATGGCGCCTCGGCAGTCGAGATCGCGCTAAAGATGAGTTTCCATGCATGGTGCAATGCCGGTTATAGCGACAAGCAGGAATTCGTTTGCCTCAAGGGTAGCTATCATGGAGAAACCATCGGCGCGCTGGCGGTGACTGATGTGCCGCTGTTCCGCGATGCCTATGGTCCGTTGCTGCGCCAGGCGCATGTGGTGGCTTCCCCAGATGCACGTGGTGCGCGCGATGGCGAGAGCGCGGCCAATGTGGCACATCACGCTGCCTCGACGCTGGAGAAGTTGCTGCAGCAGCGTTCCAGCCAAATCGCTGCCATCATCATTGAGCCGCTGGTACAATGCGCCATAGGCATGGCGATGCACGATCCGCTCTATTTGCGCGAGCTTCGGGCATTGTGCGACCGCTACAAGGTGCATCTGATTTTCGACGAAATTGCCGTCGGCTGCGGCCGCACAGGCACCTTTTTTGCATCAGAACAAGCCGCCTTACCAGGCGAGACGCCGATCTGGCCGGATTTCTTGTGCATGTCGAAAGGTATCAGCGGCGGTTATCTGCCGTTGTCGCTGGTGATGACGCGCGATGAAATTTATCGGGCGTTCTACGATAACGATCTGGCGCGCGGTTTTCTGCACTCACACTCTTATACCGGCAACCCGCTGGCGTGCCGCGCCGCGTTGGCAACGCTGACGATCTTTGATGAAGACGACGTGATCAACACCAATCGGCAGCGTGCGCAACGCATCACTGCGGCATTGGTACCGCTGGCGCAGCATCCGAAAGTGCGGCATTTCCGCCAGCGCGGCATGATCTGGGCGTTTGACGCGGTAATTGGCAATAAGGCGCAGGCGGCGACTTTTTCACGGCGTTTTTTTGCTAGTGCACTCGAACATGAGTTGCTGTTGCGGCCGATTGGCAAGACTGTCTATCTGATGCCGCCTTACATCCTCGACGATGAAGAAATCGATTTACTGGCATCGCGTACCGCAGCAGTTTTCGACAGCGTGGTCGGCCATGACTGAGTACACCGCAAGCCCTTTCAAGTCAGCCTGGTTCATCGTCGGCACCGATACCGAAATCGGCAAGACGCTGATTACTGCGACGATGCTGTACGCACTCACCAAGGCCGGGATCCGCAGCGCCGGCATGAAGCCGGTCGCTGCCGGCGCCGAATTGCGCGATGGCGTCTGGCACAACGATGATGCCGATATCCTCGCGGCAGAGGCCAGCGTGAGATTACCGCGGGAATTGATGACACCATTCCTGTTGCGCCAACCGACCGCGCCGCACATCGCCGCAGCGCAGGAACAGCGGATCATCGAACTGGAACATATCTTGACTTGTTATAGGCAGCTCATCGGATTGGCTGATGCTGTGGTGGTAGAAGGCGTCGGCGGCTTCCGCGTGCCGCTCAACGATAAACAAGATACCGCTGACATGGCGCAGCAGTTTGGCCTGCCGGTGGTGCTGGTGGTGGGCTTGCGGCTCGGTTGTATCAACCATGCCATGTTGACCGTCGAGGCAATCGCCGCGCGCGGCCTGCAACTTGCCGGTTGGGTCGCCAATACGGTGGACGCCGCCATGCTTAACGGCGACGCCAACATCGCGGCGCTCAAGAGCCGCATCCCGGCGCCATTCCTGGGCTGCGTGCCGCGCATACGTGAACTGCCTACCAAGGCGCTGGTCAAGGCCGCCGCCGATCATCTGAATTTTTCATGTTTGCCAGGTTGGCCGCTGCCATCAGGGATTCACTCTTAACCCTATTCCCTCAACACAAAGGAAGTTAGATCATGTCATCGCAACCAATTACATTCCAACCAGCAGCTAAGCCGTTGGTGCTGCCTGCCGATGCCAAGTGGTCGGTGCAAGACGTGCTGGTCCTGTTCAACCTGCCGTTCAATGAATTGCTGTTTAAGGCGCAGCAGGTGCATCGTGAGAATTTCGATCCGAACGAGATCGAACTAGCGACGCTACTGTCGATTAAGACAGGCGGCTGCCCGGAAGATTGCGGCTACTGCCCTCAAGCGGCGCGTTACGACACTGGCGTCACCGCGCAGAAAATGCTGCCGTTGGATACCGTGCTGGATGCGGCGCGTCAAGCCAAGGCGCATGGCGCCACCCGTTTCTGCATGGGTGCCGCATGGCGAGAGCCGAAAGACCGCGATCTGGAAAAGGTCGAAGAAATGGTGCGCGCTGTCAAGGTGCTCGGCCTGGAGACCTGCGCCACGCTAGGCATGCTCGGCGAAGGTCAGGCGGAACGCCTGAAAAATGCCGGCCTCGACTATTACAACCACAATCTCGACACCGCCCCGGAAATCTACGGCGACATCATCACCACCCGCGATTACCAGAAGCGACTCGACACGCTCGACAGCGTGCGCGGCGCCGGCATCAAGGTGTGTTGCGGCGGTATTGTCGGCATGGGCGAATCGCGCGTGCAGCGCGCTGGCCTGGTGGCGCAGTTGGCTAATCTGGAGCCGTATCCGGAATCGGTGCCGGTCAACAATCTGGTACAGGTCGAAGGCACGCCGTTGCATGGCATTGCACCGATTGATCTGTTAGAATTTATCCGTGCCGTGGCGGTAGCCCGCATCACAATGCCGAAGGCGCGCGTGCGTCTGTCGGCCGGTCGCCGACAAATGGGTGAAGGCATTCAAGCTCTGTGTTTCCTGGCCGGCGCCAACTCGATTTTCTACGGCGACAAACTGCTAACTACCGGCAATCCAGAGGTCGAAGAAGATCGCGCATTACTGGATCGGCTCGGCATGCATTCGCGTTCGTCAGTCTTCGATGCACGCTGCGAAGTGACTGCCTATAGTGCAGCAAAATAATAAAAATAACAGGAGGAGACACATTTTCAACAAAATTTTGACTGCCAATCGCGGCGAGATCGTCTGCAGGGTAGCAGCCACCGTGCGACGCATAGGCATTAAGACCGTAGCCGTGTATTCGGCAGCTGATGCCGGCGCTAAGAGCCTATTCGAAATCTTTTGAAAATATGTTCGATATTTCGTAGANNTTTGAGCTGATTTTACTGCTGTTGATCCGTTAGAGAGTTCGAGAAAGAAGACGAGGCCGAGGCTAATAGATGTATATGAAGTATTTTGCACGATTCTATATTTTCTAAAAATTGGTTTTCAATGGAATATGCTACTGCAAGGATTTCCGTCTAAAAGCACGGTGTATGACTACTTTAAGCTGTGGAAAGAAAGCCCTATAAAGATAAGCCAAGCTTATTGAGGCAGGCTTTAAAGGTTTGCTCCATGCCATTGCGGTGACCACAGCAGGGGTAACGGATA
>DCSW01000035.1:1498-3341 GCA_002325825.1 Collimonas sp. UBA1456 | reverse complement strand
AAGGTCGCAATTGCCAAACGTAATGAGCTTCACACTTTTAAAGTGATGCCATAACGATGTCCGGAGGTGCTGGAGCCGAGAATTCACAACGGCACCTGTGTGCCGTGGCCGGGCACGGCGACGATGCGCTGATCCAGGCCAACCAATCCCTTCTCAACGCTTGTCTGATACAGACTGCATCTACATCATCGGCGAAGCTGGCAGCCATTACTTCAAAACCACCACCGAACCCATTGCCGATTTTTTCGGTCCAGCGCGGATTGAGAAGCTGGTGCAGATCAGCGATTACATGAGCCAGGTCAGTGACTTCGAGCCGCAATACCGGCAGTTTGTCGACGACATGGTGGCGCACAGTGCAAGCACTGCGGAAGTGCTGGCAGTGCTTGTCGGACAATGCCACGGTCGACACACAGAATTAGTGCGCCGGCGCTAATTTCGTGGATGGCGGAGTGCCATTCGAAACGGTGCTGAAAGTGCGTAAGTACACCAGTAGCTTGTCAATCTTTTCGTCGCTGCCGATACCGTAGAAACGCATTTTTGCACCAGGAACCACATCGCCGGGCGACTTCAAAAAGGCCTGTATTTTTTTACGGACCAGACAATCCCTGAGTTTTACATTGCCGACGAATACTTGTAGTCCTTGATCGAGCCAGCCGATCGGCCGATAATACTGGTCAATTGTGGCACGAACCCGGCACGGGCCGAACGTTCTGCCTGATGACAGCTGGCGCACATCCCGAAAGCCGTTTTGTCGGCTATCGGATTGTCGACGGCGCTGGCGCGGGATGCCTGGAATATCAAAGCCAGTGCCAGCAACATCTGTTTATCCATTTCTATTATCCTTGATTGCGCGGTTGCACACGGCCTGATCAGGCATCACCCGACGCCGCCAAACAGCGCGCCGATCAAACCGATGCCAGCCATCGGCACGTGCCGGCAACCAGACCCCAGCCAATCTCGTCATCAGAATCTGGCTAGCATCCGTATGAGCTGCCGCCACGCCAAGAAGCAAACTGGCAATCGACAACACGCCATCATTCGCCCAGAGCACGCCAAAGGTGCAGCCATCCAGAACGGTGAGTCCGATGCATGCGTGAAATCATGATGGATAGATTTATGCTGCAGTCAATGCGGGTTCCGCCAATACTATAAGTATTAGCGGCCGTGGTTGTGGGCGATTAACCTGCAACTCCCACCTGCACGCTGCTGAAAATCAGCGACCTGTCTGGCTCGACTATTTGCGGTTGCTGAAAAGCAGCAGGAAGAAAAAAGCCCCTTGGATCTCTCCAATGGGCCGGCTTACATTATTTCTTTTTCTTATTCATTATATCTCTGAACGCTTTACCAGCCGTGAATTTCACGGTTTTAGATGCTGCAATCTTGATTGCTTCACCGGTACGTGGGTTACGACCAGTGCGAGCGGCACGCTGGCCGGAAGAGAACGAACCAAATCCCATCAATTGAACGGTACTGCCTTTGCTAACAGCCCTGATCACATTGTCCACGAGCGATTCCAAAGCGCGCTGTGCAACCGCCTTCGAGATCTCGCAGTCGATGGCAATGGCGTCGATCAATTCGGTTTTGTTCATTTCGTTAAATCCTCAAAAAAGTTGCGAGTTGCAAATTCTAGCACCCAATCTGCTTGGAATCGGCGGTGCAGACCACCGCAAACTGGCCTTTCAGAATCGCCACTATCTGGCTCTTCCTAAGTCGCTATTTATGCATACCAATCCCACCTATCGTTTAATACTGCCAAACAACAGAAAATCACACATCCAAAGTATCTTGATTTGGCAGAAGACTACAAAAGCGCATGACAAGAAACGGTTGCGTGCCTTGCAAA
>DCSW01000035.1:0-1350 GCA_002325825.1 Collimonas sp. UBA1456 | reverse complement strand
ATCCTGGGGATGAACTGCGAATCGCATAGATTCGCTACTGGCAAGGAACAGCAACAACGCAATGCCAAACCAAACATCTCCTCTGAAAAGGAGGGGCCAACCCGTAAAAACAGAAACAACATCTTGGGGGAATGGCTATGCTGCGCTTCGCCCGCCCCCCAATTCTATCTAGCAGTGCAATGTGGAGTAAAAAGAGAAGAATTCAGGGCCTGAACAGCTCTATTTATTAACCCTAATTGGTACACTTTTAACGAGCCATTTAGTACATCTTCGTCCGGCATTGACACGCGAATTTCGCAGTATTGGAGTTGGCCAAATAACGCCGCTAGCGCCGCAGTCGAATAGATTGTTCAAGATGCCACGGCGGCGATTACCAAGCCGTAGCAGGTATAGGCCGAGTTCGCGTGGGGATAAAAAATAGTGCTGGCGATAACGCCAGAACTATTTTTTATCTATACTGCAAAGCGTCATTTTACTTAAAATTCTTCGAAGCAAATTTCCAGTTCACCAATGCCCAAAATGCATCCAGGTATTTGAGACGTGCATTGCGGTAGTCGATGTAATACGCGTGCTCCCAGAGATCCACAGTGATCAGTGGCTTAGCGTCGGTAGTCAGCGGCGTGGCCGAGTTGGAAGTCGATACCAAGGCGAGCGAGTCGTCAGCGTTTTTCACCAGCCAGACCCAGCCGGAGCCGAAAGTGCCGACTGCAGTCTTGATAAGTTCTTCCTTTAACTTGTCGAACGAACCCCACTTTGCGTTGATCGCATCTTCCAATGCGCCGGTCGGTGCTTTGCCACCGCCTTTACTTTGCGGCGACAGGCTATGCCAGTAGAAAGTGTGGTTCCAGATTTGCGCCGCATTGTTAAAAATGCTGCCGGACGATTTCTTGACGATATCCTCGAGAGAAGCGGTTTCGAATTCTGTACCTGGGATCAGGTTGTTTAGATTGGTTACATAGGTTTGGTGGTGCTTACCGTAGTGGAATTCCAGGGTTTCCTTGGAGATGTGCGGTGCCAGTTCATCGAGACTGTACGGCAGAGGTGGGAGAGTGTGTTCCATGGTGTGCATCCTTCCTATAGTTTTATTGGGAGTACAAAAATTCGTCATGTTGCTCTACTTACTTTGTTTGAACAGCTTCCAGCAGAGCTATTGTAAGGCCCTTTATCCATTCGGTAATTCCCCCTGTACCCTCCCCCCGGCCAAATAGCGATTAAGGATGTAAATTTTTCTGCCTGTTGCCGATACGATTTTGGCGGCAACTTACCCAGTGCTGGATGTGAGCGTTGTTCGTTGTAGACTGTGATCCAGTTGTTGGTAATCTAGTGAACTTGATCAAAATCTTCAAACAG
>DCSW01000070.1 GCA_002325825.1 Collimonas sp. UBA1456 | reverse complement strand
ACACACCCATCGCTACACCGCCAGTTGCCACCAAACAGCCTTGGCAGGAAATTCGTCATGGTGAAGTTGTTAGCGATGACTATTACTGGTTGCGCGAAAAAACTAATCCCCAAGTGATCGCTTACCTGAAGGCGGAGAATGCCTATACCGAGGCCATGACCCAGAACCTGGCGCCGCTTTCCAAGACGCTGTATACCGAAATGAAGGCGCGCATGAAGGAAACCGATCTGTCGGTTCCGACTCGGTGCGGTAATTTTTATTACTACAGTCGCACCGAAGCCGGCCAGCAGTATCCGATCATTTGTCGACGCCATGCCGCTGCGGATGCCAGCTATGATTCCTCGGCCAAGGAAAACATCCTGTTGGATGAAAACCAGCTAGCTCAAGGCAAGGAATTTTTTCAGGTTGGGAGTTTTGCAGTCAGCCCGGACGACCGTTATCTGGCTTATTCGACCGATACCACCGGCTATCGGCAATATCAATTGCACATCAAAGATTTGCGCAGCGGTCAATTGCTGGACGATTCGATCGAGCGCGTGACATCGCTGGCATGGGCGGCGGATAGTCAGACTTTGTTCGCAGTGCAGGAAGATGCGACCACCAAACGTTCTGATTTGTTGCTGCGTTTCAAGCTGGGCAGCCCACCAGCTGAGGTATATCGGGAAACGATGGAGCAGTTTAATATCGGTGTCGGCAATAGCAGCGACCGTCGATTCATCGCACTCTACGCCCACAGCACCGACACCAGCGAATTTAGCCTGTTGTCGGCCGATCAGCCGCAAGGCAGTTTCCGCTCAGTGCTGGGGCGTACCACTGGCCATCGTTACAGTGTCGATCATCGTGATGGCGAATTGTTCATTCTGACCAACCACAACGCCAAGAATTTTCGTCTGGTGCGGGCGCCGTTGGCGACGCCGTCTGAGGCCCATTGGAAAGAAATGATTGCGCATGATGCCCAGGTACTGCTCGAACATATTGAACTGTTCCGCGATTTCCTGGTGGTCAGCGAAAAAGCCTACGCCCAGGAACGTTCACGCATTTACAATTTCACCGACCACAGCTGGAAGACCGTGCAGTTTGATGAGCCGGTGTATACTTCACGTGCCGGCGGCACGCCAGAATTTACATCCACCAAGTACCGTTTGATGTACCAGTCGCCGATCACGCCGCCGATCGTGTTCGATGTTGACATGGCGAGCGGTAAACGTGAAGTGTTGAAGCAGCAGGAAGTGCCAGGCTACGATCGTACTCTGTATCAAAGCGAACGCCTGTGGGTGATCGCCCGCGATGGCGTCAAGGTGCCGCTCTGGACGGTCGCTAAGAAGGGCATCAAGCTGGATGGTTCGGCGCCTTTGCTGCTGTATGCCTACGGTGCCTATGGCATTCCGGCCGAAGCCAGGTTCTCCAGCAGTAGAGTCAGTCTGCTCGATCGCGGTGTGGTGTTTGTCGAAGCCCATATCCGAGGCGGCAACGACATGGGTGAGCACTGGCACGACGATGGCATGCTGATGCACAAGAAGAATACCTTCAACGATTTTATAGACAGCGCCGAATATCTGATCCGTCAAGGATGGACCAGCTCGCAGCGGCTGATCATTGAAGGCGGTAGCGCCGGCGGCCTACTGATGTGCGCGGTTGCCAACATGCGTCCTAAACTATTCCATGCTGTGCATGCGGCTGTGCCGTTCGTCGATGTTATCAACACCATGATGGACGCGAGTTTACCGCTGACCACCGGCGAGTATCTGGAGTGGGGAAATCCCAACGAAAAGGCTGCGTACGACTATATGCGTAGCTATTCGCCGTACGACAACATCGAGCGCAAGGCTTATCCGGCAATGCTGGTCACCACCGGCCTTAATGACAGCCAGGTCATGTATTGGGAGCCGGCAAAATATGTTGCCAAATTGCGCGCGCTCAAGACTGATCATCGTCTGTTGCTGCTCAAGGTGAATATGGGTACCGGTCACGGTGGCGCCTCAGGGCGTTACGACGCCATCAAGGAGCGGTCTTTCGAGATGGCGTGGATATTGTGGCAATGGGAAATCACTCGCTAGGGCGTTAATTGCTATGTAGCCTGCGCGAACCATAACGACGGGCCTCCAAACAAGGTACCATCAATGTTTGTCGGTCCGACAGGCAAATCAATCTAGAGGGTGGTGGTCTCTCAAACAAGACTGTCACGTGATTTACCGATCGCTGGATCATCGATATTTTGGAGGTCATGAAAAAACAATGTCGCCTCTCTCAAGGCATAGACATCAGCGTGTTTGTTGTCGCAGGCATCCTGTTAGCTATGGCGTATGCCGGTTTTCGTAATATCAAGTGTGGGCCAGTTTGATCACATGATCGTCATCGGATGCGATGACAGTGGTGACAGGTCTTGCCAATTATCCGGCCAGCCGATCTGTCTGGCAACGCATCATCCACTTTTAGTAACGCAGCCGGTGCTAGCGCCGGCGCGCTGATCGACACGTAAGCGGCGCAAACAGCAACCCACAATTGCAGCATCAACTGCAATAGCAACGACGGCGGCAACTGCTTGTCAATGCCGGAATGAAGATGTACCAAATGGCGCG
>DCSW01000020.1 GCA_002325825.1 Collimonas sp. UBA1456 | reverse complement strand
CAGGCAGAAAATTCTACATTCTTACTGACTACTTGACGGGGGCTGCAGGACATTTTCATTCAAGCATTGACAGGAAACGGCAATCCCAGTTATTTCACGCTGAGCGCGTTAAGTTCACCATCCTTTTTGGCTTGCTCCAGAATCGCATTGACCTTGGCCAGCAGTTTTGGTTCGTCCTGGTTGAGGCCGATCGAGCATGGCGAGTTCTTGATCAGGAATTTCTTTTCAGGTTTCTTCGGCGGATTCTTGGCGATGATCGCAGCGGTAACCACGTTGTCTTTCGTGGCCAAGTTGCACCTAGCCGAACAAGAAAGGACTGATGGTGCCGTTATTATATTCGTAGCGCTTGATGGTGGCGCTGGTCGGCGCGATCCTGGTCAGTTCCAGATCTTCCACGGCGCCATGGGTCATGCTGACGATTTTGGCGGCCAGGTCAGCGGCGCTAGTGACCTTTGGATCAGCGGCACCGAACACTCCGTTATAGAAAGGCGCGGAATGTTCGCTGAACGGGATGACTTTTCTGCGTTTCAGATTCTTGCACAGGCTGGAAGTGATCAGGTCGACCTTCTTGGTTTGCAGATACGGCGCGCGATTGGCGCTGGTGACCGAGCCGAATATCGGAAAGTCTTGCGGCACCGCCACTTTCAGCACGCCGCTCTTGACGAGATCGTCCAGTGCATTGGCGCGGGCGGTTGTGCTGAACAGGGATGCAGCAGCGAACATGGCGATCAGAATTTTCTGGAATTTTACATGAAGACTACTTCAGCTTGGGTATGTGGGAAATAAATAACGGTTGGTGGAGCTGTGCGGCACCGTCACTCAACGGCGCTAATCGCAGTACAGCGACGATGCTGACATGTTCGGCGCAGAATTGCTTGGCGTGATGCGGAGACTGGTACTGCATCGCTGTCAAGGTGATGCGCGTGGTGAAATCACGCAACGAATCGGCCAGTAAGATATTTCCGAACGATTCGTACAGGAAAACATGGAAATTGCCGAGTAGAAAACTGCGGGTCGCCACATCCCGATTTTCCAGCGACGTTTGTTCGCGTTCCATATGTTGGGCTCAACTTGAGGATGGCATCGTGGCTAAGCGGACGCGCATTGCGCAGCAGCCTCAGTTCCAATACCCGACGCGCTTCAAAAGCATCGCGCGCATCTCCCGAGATTGGCACGATCACGTACCAGCCGCGCCAGGGCTTCACGTATTTGTGTGGGGCTGACGCCGAATAATTCGGCTAACTGTCGCTCTCCCAGCCGAGTGCCAGGCGCCAACATCGCTTCGGTGATGCGTTCGGCGATCTGGGTTGATGATTTGATCGGGGCGGTCATGCAGCTTTACCAGCAATTCGCATGTCAGTATGTGTGCTCAGCCTGGAACACTAATCTGGTATACAAGTTTGATGTGTCAATTCACCAAATTGGTTTGGCGGCGTCTATCATCATCCCTAAAAAGGGGCCTCGCTACACTTTTTGGTCTTTCGGCAACCGGCTGTGACAGCTGCATCGGATAGAATGGCGTGCTAGTGTATCTGAGCCGCCAATCAGCGCGATACATCCTAATCATGATGAAAGTGTCTCCATCCCCGAATTCATTACACAGATATTCAATGCCGATTTATCCACACCACACCGAGGCGATACTCACGTTGTTATCGCGGGTCAGTTTCGTTAGCAGCTTGTCGAGATCGGCGCCGGCTTGCGGATCCGACTCACGATGGAAGCGGACTGCGGTTTGAGGTGCTGACGGCGGTATCAAGATCACAGACAATAAGGTGAATAATAAGATGCAAAGAAGAGTGGATGGAGCATGCTAAAATACCCCGCAGAAATTACACGCTTGTTGTGCATTTTTTTGCGTGTGTTGCGCGTTTCTGGCTGCATTGACGGTATTCTCTGGATTGATAAAATTTGAAAGGATCCGTGTCGAAAATATCCTCCCCATCCAAGTTAGTCATTGCGACGCGTGAGAGCCGCCTGGCCATGTGGCAAGCGGAATATGTGCGTGCCCGGCTGTCTGGATTATATCCAGACTGTAATATAGAAATTCTCAGCATGACCACGCGCGGCGATCAAATTCTTGATCGTACCTTATCGCAGGTTGGCGGCAAGGGTTTGTTTGTCAAGGAACTGGAAGTGGCAATGGCCGAGGGACGTGCCGATTTGGCAGTACATTCGCTCAAAGACATGCCGATGAAATTGCTGCAAGATTTTACACTGAGCACCGTGTTGGAGCGCGAAGATCCGCGCGATGCCTTTGTTTCGAATGACTATGCTTCGTTGGATGCGTTGCCTACCGGTTCCGTAGTCGGCACTAGCAGCTTGCGTCGCCAGGTATTGATCTCTGCACGTTTTCCGCAGCTGCAGATCAAGTCGCTGCGCGGCAATCTCGATACCCGCCTGGGCAAGCTCGATCGTGGAGAATACGCCGCTATCATCCTGGCTGCGGCCGGTTTAAAGCGACTTGGTCTGGCCGGGCGCATCAAGGCATTGATCGAGCCGGAACAGAGTTTGCCGGCGCCGGGGCAGGGTGCGATGGCCATCGAGGTTCGTTCCGAGCGCGCCGATTTACAGCAGATATTGGCCCCGCTTAATCATCTGCCGACCGCGCAGGCGGTAACGGCAGAACGCACCTTGTCGCGTGCTTTCGGCGGCAGTTGTCAGATTCCACTGGCGGCGTTTGCGACGATCACTGGCAACCAGATGCGGTTGCGTGCGATGATCGGCACACTCGACGGTCATCGCGTTGTGACAGCTGATGCCAGCGGCGCAGCGGATGCGCCAGATGCCTTGGCCAAAAAAATCGCGGAAGCTCTGGAGGTGCAGGGTGCTGCGGCGATTCTGGCGCTGTGTACAGAGGAAAGTTAGTGGGCCGTTACAGTACACTAGTGTGCTGCCATGATGTTGCCAGTTCACTCCAATTACTAGAACTGCAAGGCGGCCATGCAGCCTGATCAATCCCTGCCTCTTGTTGTCATTACCCGGCCCGCGGCGCAAGCCGCAGCACTGGCGCGGCAAATTACTGCGCGTGGACGTCGCGCAATCATCTTCCCGCTGCTGGAAATACTGCCGTTGGACGCCACCGCCGAACTGCAGGAAGCCCTGGTCCGGCTCAATGACTATGCGTTGGCGGTGTTCGCCAGTCCCAATGCAATCGATGCCGCGTTCCGTCATATCTCACAATGGCCTTCGCAATTGCCGATCGGTATAGTTGGTGAAGGCAGCCGCGCGGCGCTGGCGCGGCATGGCTTGACGGCGCAGAGCATCACGATTTTCAGCCCATCGGATCCAGCCAGAACGGATTCCGAAGGTTTGCTGCAAGCACTTGATCTGAGCGCCTTGCGTGGGCATAGGGTGTTGTTGGTACGAGGTGAAAGCGGCCGTGAGCTATTAGCCGACACGTTGCTGGCGGCGGGAGTCGAGGTGACTCAGATTGCAGCCTATCGGCGGCAAGCACCGATCCTTGATGCTGTGTTGCGTGCGCAGTTGCAGTTGTTGCTGGATAGCCAAAACGACTGGATCATTACGAGTTCGGAAGCGCTGAGGCATATGATCGACCTAGCCCAGCGAGTCGAAAATGGCACCGGTGTTGCAAAAACTCAACAACAGAAACTCGTTGTCCCACATGCTCGCATTGCCGAAACAGCGTATGAGCTTGGATTTACGGACGTGACACTGACCGGACCAGGAGACGAACGGCTACTTGACGCGTTACAATTCCCTTTGTGAACGAATCGCAACCCACCCCCAGAATCTAGCCAGGTAACTGGTCTTGCCGTCAGCGCAACGGCTTCGGCATCCGCAGCGGCTCAGCCGGCACTTCCGCAATTTACGATCGATAAGACCAAGATCACAGGTCCATAGCTTGAACCGATCTATCTGTCTCTACTGTTGCTGGCGTTATTGTAGGTTTGGAAATGATGATCGATGCATACCGAAAATATCCGTCTACGCTAGGAAATCGTACGGCGCTTGCGAGTCGGTGACAGCACCAAGACCGAAACCAAGGTGCTGGTGAAGTCGGTTCAGGATAACACCAAAGAATTGCAGGGTAAGGGGAGAGTGTGCTTGAGAACAAGCAGATCGAAGAGCAAAGCCAGCAACTGGCGCTGGAGCAGCTTTACAATAATCTATCGAAGAACAGCGATGAGCTAGCATTGCCTGAGGTGGAAGACGTGTTGTCGGCCGCCATCCAGCAATTGCAGTTGGCCGACAACGTAGAGGGCGCCTTGATCGTGTTGTAGAACGCCGACAAGAGTCTGTCGCGCTCCAACAAGTCACAGTTCATCATCGTGCGCCGGGCGGATTGCCCACGATATCGAGAAATTGAAAGTGCTGCCGACTTTGGATGTCACGGCCATCGCAGTACGCCTGGATAACGTGATAGATAAGGTCGACAGCCTCGCGGCGATCCATACCTACAAAGGAAAATCATAGTCATATGCGATTCTTTCTCCGGCGTGTTGCCCTGTTCGCGGTCGCCATCGGTCCGGCGGTGGTGGCGCGTTATAATCCCGGTAACGTGGTGTTGTTTTTTCCGCTATACGAATTGATCTGTCGTTGAATTTCTTCGCCGTATTGCTGTTGCTCCTTTTTATACTGTTGTATGCGCCGATCTGGACGATCGGCGTGAATTAGAAATTGCCTGCATGGTTGACCGGATATCGTCATTACAAATTAGATGATCCGGCCTCTTTTTGTCTTCAATGAGGCAGTTATAAACGGCAAATTTGTGGCGGTTTTGTAAAACACCGTCATCGTCGCCTATACTTGTAATCCGTCATTATCATGGAAGAGATTCGTTGAACAACCTGTTATTGGTTATCGCAGCATTATTTTTGGTCGCCATCAATGGTTTTTTTGTTGCTGCAGAATTCGGTTTAGTCAAATTACGCCAGACCCGTATCCGGGCCATTGCAAATTCGCACGGATTACGCGGTCGTATTCTGGTGACAGTGCACCGTCAACTTGACGTCTACCTCTCCGCTTGCCAACTCGGTATCACGCTTGCTTCGCTGGGACTCGGCTGGATTGGCGAGCCGGCTTTTGCCAATCTACTGAAACCGGTGTTCGATCTATTCGTGATCGGCTCTCCTGAGCTGATCCACGGAATCTCGTTTTTCTTTGCCTTTTTTCTGATTTCGTTTCTTCATATCGTGGTCGGCGAGCTGGCGCCAAAGACTGTCGCCATCCGTAATCCGGAAGTGATCGGCTTGTGGTGCGCAGTACCGCTGTACGGCTTCTATTGGGCCATGTATCCGGCCATCTGGGCTCTCAACGTGAGTGCCAACTCGCTTGTACGACTGCTTGGCCTGGCGGCGGTACATGACCATGACGCGCATTATTCGCCCGACGAGTTGAAACTTATTTTGCGTAGCAGTAGCAGCGGCACCGGTCAGAAATTCAACCGAGACGAGTGGAACGTGCTGGCACAATCGCTCGATTTTAGGGAGCTTGAAGTGTCTGATCTGATGCGTCCGGTTAACGAGATCACGGCACTACACCAGTCGCGTAGCCTGGCTGAAAATATGGAAACCATCTGTCGCCATCGTTTCAGTCGTTATCCCTATTTCGATCAGAGCGGCATCAACGTGGTGGGCCTGATTCATCTGAAGGATTTATTTATTGCGCAGCAAGAAGGTAAGTCGATTGATAACCTGAATGCCTATTTGCGGCCGGTCGAATACGTCTCGCCGCGTATGGCAGCACTGGAATTGTTCCGCCGGTTCCGGACCGGCGCTCCGCATTTTGCGATCATCGGCAAGAAGGGCACGAAGCCGGAGGGTTTTATTACGCTCGATAACTTGCTGGGCGCGATGGTTGGCGAGATTCGTGATGAATTTCGTCGCAACGACAACGAATGGACTCGCCAGGATGACGGCACCTTGCTCGGCAAAGGTAGCCTGCCGATCTTTAGCCTAGAACGTATTCTTGGTGCCGATGTGATGATTGACGGCGATGAAGATGTCGACTCGGTCGGAGGCCTGATCATGGCCAAACTGGCCGACCTGCCGTACGAAGGCCAGAAGATCGAATTCGATGGTTTCGATATCGTTGTCAAGAAAATGAATGGGCCGCGGATTGTGCTGGTGAAGGTCTATCCGGCGCAACGCGTGGCCGACACCGAATAGCAACACTGCGAGCGACTTTATGACCTGTTGCGTCAAGCGGCTACGGCTGTATTAGAAGCTGTCTTGCTCAAATAATAAGCAAGGTCAATGCATGCGTGAGGCACAGAGTTAACGGTAGCAGCGAACCGAGTCTGATTGACTAGCTGGCTATGGATGTGACCGACCAGGGATTGTGGTTGAACAGGTGGAAGGCGCTGGCTGCGTAGCTTGCCCAGCCATGATTTTTCGTCCAGCGACACAGGCCCAGGTTTGGCTGGTATTCTGGGTACGGGAAGTGACAATTTTTTTCAAGAATCTGACGCATGTGTGGCGTAGCATTGATCATGTGAAATGCCTTCGGTATTATTTCATTATCGGCTAGATCACTTAGCCAGGCATTGTCTACGCACTATGATGCTAGCTACGTAATAACCTCAAATTAACCTCAAATACGTCCCCTGGAGAGACTACAAGGCAGTCACAGCTGATCTGAAACGCATTTACCAAAGTAGTACAGAAGAGCAGA
>DCSW01000089.1:48037-56082 GCA_002325825.1 Collimonas sp. UBA1456 | reverse complement strand
CATCTTCCTGACGGTATTGCGATGCCCAGGTACATAAGACTACAGGCTAGGAGAGTACACTTTTAATGCACCCATTTATGGCCGGTCTAAGTACGCCTGCCGGTACAGTCACGCAGCATTTATAGTCATCACACCAAGCTTAGGATTGCCGTCGCACGTACTGCACAGGCTTGCACGCGTCGTACGGAACCGCATAAGGGATAAGTTTGAGATCGCCGATAGCGAACTGGTCGCCGTCACGGCAAAAGTGCAACGCGACGTCGCCGCAGTTGATGCGCAAAGTTTGATAAGTATCGAATTTTTGCTGCTATTATTTTGCACCTACCTTAGTCTATAAAGTAGGTGGTTACTTCAATTGTTCGTTCAGCAACGCCAAAATCTTTTCGGAATTCTTCGACAACTCAGGCTGACCATCCTTATTCAATACAGCGACCTGACTTTGGTTACCATATTCCACACTCTTTACGAAAATGCGGTAGCTCGTGGCATTTTTTACATTGTCGCTTTCGGTTATGCCGAGCAACCGAGAGAAGAAACCCTTATCGGATTTTTTATCCTTGGCATCCGCGTCCTGATCAATGTAGCGCACGAAATATACACCCTTGGTGCGGTCGCGGTCTTCTACTGTGAAACCGATACGATCTAGAGCTAGGCCGACACGACGCCATGCGCGGTCAAAACCTTCGTCAACCTGAACGAAATCTCCAGTCGCATTCTGGATCAACTTGGAACGCATCTGCATCGAAGGCGTATTGACCACCGCTGCCTTGGCTGTGACTCCATCGGCTCTTAAGCTCCCCATCAGACGCGACAGGAATTCCGACTCAAGCTGTGGATCTGCAGGACGCGCAGTCCAGATACTGGATTCCTTTTGCGCGCCGGACAACACCTCCTCCGCGCCGCGGTGGCTGATGTAGATTTCGGTCGTCCCGTTCGGAACGCGCTCTAGCCTGGTACGGAATTTATCGCGCTCACCGGTCGAATAAATTGAATCGAATACCTTGCCGAGCGTGTTACGGACAAAATCTTGCGGAATCTTGGAACGGTTCTCGGCCCAATCGGTTTCCATTATACCGATTTCCGGATTCTCGATATTGATCAGGAAGCCGGAAACCTGCCAGAAGTCCTTGATCTTCGGCCACAGGCTTTCAGGCGTAGCGTTGACCGCCAGCCAGCGTTGGGAGCCATCACGTTCGATGTACATGTCTGGCGCCGCATTCGGCGCAATCACGGCGGCTGCCACAGCAGGATGTGCGCCCTTCTCCAGACTGTAGCCGAATGCAGTTGCCGTACCTTGCTTGATATCAGGAATTGCGTAGCGGTTTTCACGCCATAACTGAGTCAGATCTGGCGGTACATCCAGTTTCGGCGCCGTCACCTTGCCTGCACTTTTGTAATCGATACGATCCGGCTCAAGAATTGAACTGATCGAGCTGCATCCTGTCTGGACGGCCAGGGTCAGAGCGATAACAACACTACGTTGTTTAAAACTGAATTGAATCGATGGAATGTTCTTGCGAATAGTCATGTGGATACAGTATCAAGGAGACAAAGGAAATTGGAAACGCTTTTCAGCCCAGCTTATTTTAATACGCCAGATTCACGCAGCGCCTCACGAACCGTCGCATGATATTCGGAAGACAACGGCACCAGCGGCGAACGGATACCATCCGCTATCAGTCCCATTTCGGTCAACGCCCACTTCACGGGCAGCGGATTCGGCTCGATAAATAGCTTGTTATGCAACGGTAGCAGCTTATTGTTGAGTTTAACTGCTTCGGCGACGTTACCGTTCATTGCAGCGACGCATAGCAAATGCATATCGCGTGGCGCCACATTGGCAGTCACCGAAATATTGCCCTTGCCGCCGCAAAACATCAACGCCATCGCGGTGGCATCTTCACCGGAATAAACCGCAAACTCCTCTGGAGCCAGACGAATTAGGTCGAAACCCCTGCCAATATTGCCAGTGGCATCCTTGACGCCGATGATGTTCGGAATTTGCGCCAAATGTAGTATGGTTTCGTTGCTCATGTCGGCAACGGTGCGGCCCGGTACATTATACAGAATCACAGGTAGGTCAACCGCTTCGGCAATCTTCTTAAAGTGCTGGTACATGCCTTCCTGAGTCGGTCGATTGTAGTAAGGTACGACCTGCAGCGAGGCATCGACGCCAGCTTCCTTGGCGACACAGGTCAGATTAATCGCCTCCGCCGTGGAGTTGCCGCCGGTGCCGGCAATAATTGGAATTCGTTTCGCCGCATGGTCTACCGCCAACTTGATCAGCAGGTGGTGCTCGTCCACCGAGATGGTTGGTGATTCGCCCGAAGTACCTACGATAACGATCGCATCAGTTCCTTCTACGATGTGCCAGTCGATCAGTTTCCGCAAACCGGGCAAGTCGAGACTTCCGTCGGAGTGCATAGGAGTAACGATTGCAACAATGCTGCCCTGGATCATGATGGTACACGCCAAAAATAAAGTACTCATTGTAGCGGATTGCCGTAGCTACGGGTAAATTGCCACTTGTAAAGCAAGTTACAAATAAAATTTTCATCGATCAACCTGCACCGATAGGAACTGAATTCGTTAGCCGATGCGCACAGCGGCAGCTGATACACTGCGGGCCCTTGACTACGTAAATCAGCTGCACTATATGGCCGGCTTCGATTTCTTTACATAGCTACCTTCAAAGGCTAGCACATGCCGGCTAACGCTCTCATCGGCGCGCAGCAGTGCCAGCAATCCGCCTGGCGCCAGCAAAAATTTGGATTGGACGGCCTGCCGAAATTATTCATTGCCGATCGCGAATGCTGCATAAAGCAGCATGTCGTGCTTGGCAATGCTGCTCAATGTCAGCGAAAACAGGGGGCGGCACAATAATTTGCGATCACCACGCCAGCGAATTTTCAGGAATGAAATAAATCCGTCCAACGCTGCCGAAAGGCACACTTCGAGTGTGTGATCTGGTGCGTGGCAAGGCGTGGCAAGCCCCGCTGCCGCCAGCCGACAATAGGCCGAGAAAACAGCTGACTCATTGCAATTCCGTGCCGATCCGTGGGCGATTGTGAGGCTGACTTGACAACATAGGTACTTAATCTACAACAGCACCGCGCTCAGACGTAACCCAAATTCATTGCTTCGCGCACATCACGCATATTATCCTGTGCCAGTTTGTACGTATAATCGAAGCCATCGGCAACAATCCGCCCGCACCAGAGACAGATCGTCAAGATACTGCTGGGCACGCTCGTGCATTGGCTCTTGCTCCCGAATGATGGCGTCGATTACCGGTTGCCTATATCCAGACAACCAATGCCGGCGCTGCAGCAGCCATTGGCAGCCCAGATTCTAGTTGCACAATAGGAAATACATTACGTGGAATTGCCATATCGGGCACTTGTCGACATGGTGTGCACTGTCTTGCTAACCACATCTTTGTTCTCGCGCAGGTCTATAACATTGTCATAGCTCTTCGACATTTTCTACCCATCCCGCCTCGACAGACGCGATGCCGTGGTCAGCAGCGCCTGCGGCTTCAACGGGATCAGCTTGCTGTTGCCTTCGAGAAATCTGAACAGACGCTCACGGTCGATCATCGACAGATTTTTGGCATTGTCCAGTATCGCCTTGGCCTGACCAAGCGCATCCTCGCTGCCATGCTGCTGGAAATCGGTTTACAACTCGTTATAGGGCTTGGCATGCTTACTGCCAAGCTTCTTGAAAGCATCCCGGACCTTCTCTTCAAAGTCCCTTTCTTACCGTACAGATGGAAGTACGCCGAAAGAATGCAGTCAGGATACATATATAGTCAAGGTCAAATCAGGTAATGAAAATCAACGCAAAACAAGCAAGAGCGGAGATACAATCAATTGCAATATGGCCTGGGCAATCACCATGACTGGTGTCATCCAAAAATATAATACCTTCAACAGCACCAGCGCCATCACGATAAAAAAGCCGTATGGCTCGATCTGGACGAATTTGTAGGCATACTTATTCGGCAACAAGCTAGTCAGGATACGACCGCCGTCAAGCGGCGGTATCGGAAACAGGTTGAAGGCGAACATTATCAGGTTGGTCAGGATACCGGCGCGCGCCATCAAGGCGAAAAAGTCCTCGTCAACCCGGAATATGGCGATTGCTATCAGCGCCAGCATCCATATCAGCGCCATCGCGAAATTGGCCACCGGCCCCGCCAGCGCCACCCATGCCATGTCGCATTTAGGTTTACGCAACTGGCCGGAATTGATCGGCACCGGTTTCGCATAGCCGAACAGGAAGGCGCCGCCGGTCGAAAAATACAGCAGGATTGGAATCAGGATGGTGCCGAACGGATCGATATGCTTGATCGGATTGAGGCTCATGCGGCCCATCATGTAGGCCGTGGAGTCGCCGAAGTATTTTGCCGCATAGGCGTGCGCGGCTTCATGCAGCGTAATCGCGAAAAGCACAGGCAGCGCATACACTGCAACGGTTTGAATAAGATTATTCATAGGCGAGATTCTATCAGGGGAATTGACGCTATGCGGCGCAAATTTTGGTTAAGCGCAACAGGTGGTGCTTGGGTTGCTGGCACGCCGCACAGACGAATAACATCATAAAAAAACATTGACAGCCATCGCCGCAATTGGCGCGCTTATGTTGGCAATTACAAACCGAACAGGCGAGCCTCGCCGCACCCCTGTCGTATCAGTTGTGGCTCATCGCCAGTCAGGTCGATCACCGTAGTGGGCTTGAGGCTGCAGGCGCCACCGTCTATGACCAACTCGACCTGCTTTTCCAGCCGATCGCACACCTCTTGCGGATCGGTTAGAACCTTGTCATCGCCAGGCAGAATCAGTGTGGTGCCGATCAATGGCTGCCCAAGCTCTTCTAGCAGCGCTTGCAAGATACTGTGCTGCGGCACCCGCAGGCCGATGGTTTTGCGAGCCGGGTGACTGAGACGGTGCGGCACCTTCTTGGTGGCTTCCAGGATGAAAGTGAAAGCGCCAGGCGTGGCGCTCTTCAGCAGACGAAACTGACGATTATCAACCTTGGCGTACAGCGAGATATCACTCAGATCGCGGCACATCATGGTCAGTTGATGCTTATCGTCTACTCCACGAATACGTCGCACACGCTCCACCGCATCCTTGTTATCCAACTGACAAACTAGTGCGTAGCAACAATCTGTCGGCACAGCGCCGATACCGCCTGATTGGATGATTTGCACCGCCCGCTTGATCAGCCGCAATTGCAGATTATCCGAATAAATTTTAAAAAATTGACTCATGGTTCAGATATTCACAATCATTCAAAAATGAAAAACGGCGATAGCCGATAGACTACCGCCGCCTTGATAGAGTGTGGCGACCGCTCTGTTACAGCACCGTGACCTACGAATTACGCAAAGCCGCGATGCGCCTCTCAATCGGCGGATGACTGGAGAACAGCGACATGAAGTCAGGCTTGTCGTTGATCCCAAGCACAGCCATCGATTTCGGTAACGTGGCCGGCGTGATACTGCCGAGGCGCGCCAGCGCATGTTGCATCGGCAACGCGCTGCCCAGCAGCTTGGCCGAGCCGGCATCGGCACGGAATTCGCGGTGACGTGAGAACCAGGCCACGATCAGCGATGCGCCAATACCCAATACAACCTGCGACACTAGCACAGTTGCCATATAGGCGACACCGGGACTATCGCTATTGCCGCGCGACAACGCGCGATCAAAAGTATAACCGATCACGCGCGAGAGAAACACCACGAAAGTGTTCACCACGCCTTGAATCAATGTCATGGTGACCATGTCGCCATTGGCTATATGGGCGATTTCGTGACCAAGGACAGCCTCCACTTCATCCTTGGTCATGCTCTCCAGCAGACCGGTAGAAACTGCCACCAACGCGGAATTTTTAAAGGCGCCAGTGGCGAAAGCGTTGGCATCACCCTGATACACTGCAACCTCTGGCATGCCGATACCGGCGTGCTGCGCCAGCTTGCCGACAGTATCGACCAGCCACAACTCGGTCGAATTGGAGGGCGCGATAATAACACGTGCGCCGGTCGACCATTTTGCCATCTGCTTGCTGATTAACAGGGAAAAAATCGAGCCGGTAAACCCGACCACTAGCGAGAACACCATCAGCATCGGTAAGTTGAGGCCGCTGCGTGTCAAAAAGCGGTCCACGCCGAGCACCGACAGAACGATGCTCATCACAACTATCACTGCGATATTGGTGGCAAGGAACAGGAAAGTACGTTTCATGGGGAAAATCTCCAATTGGGGAAAATTTCATAAAAAATTAGGTCGGCGACACAAATTTCAAGATTAAAAACAACAAAAAAGCGGTGACGACGGCAGTCTTCAATGCAGCCAACACTTGAGCTATGTCGGCCCTTTCAATTTAGTCGAGATCATGAACATGCAAAGGCAGCAATACTGACTTTTTAGCAACTTGCTGCAGTGCCAGATCACGTTGCGGAATTACCAATCGTGCCAGATCGGCGTGACGCTATCAGGAAGCGGCGGTAAAGTACCAAGATCAACCCGTGACTCCATGGGACTGTGAAAATCCGAGCCGCGCGATGCCAGGAAGCCGTAATCGGCGGCCACCTTGGCGTAGTAGCCGTATTGGTCTGGTGTGTGGCTGCCGGTTGTGACTTCGATCGCCGTCCCACCCAACTGCTTGAATTCATCGAAAAATGTGCCGAAAGCCCGGTCGCTCATCTTATAGCGACCGGGATGGGCCACGACTGCCAGCCCGCCGGTGCCGCGAATCCAGCGTACCGATTGCTCCAGCGTTGCCCAATGATGTGGAACGTAACCGGGATTGCCTTCGGTCAAAAAATTACCGAATACTTCACTGATATCGGCGCAGCGACCGATTTCCACCAGATAACGGGCAAAATGCGTGCGAGATATTAGTTCAGGATTGCCGACATGCTTCAAGGCTCCTTCGAACGCGAAGGGAATGCCTACAGCGGCCAGCTGTTCCGCCATTTCATGTGCACGTCGCTCACGGCCACCGCGCGTTGCCACTAGCCCTTGCACCAATTGCGGATTGGTTTCGTCGATTTGCAAGCCGATGATGTGAATCGTCTGGCTGGCCCAGGTAATCGAAATTTCAACCCCAGGCACGTAGCGCAGATCAAGCGCTGCCGCCGCTGCACGCGCTTCGGCGATACCATCGATCCCATCGTGGTCGGTCAGTGCCCAGATATCGACACCATTGGCCTTGGCACGTTCAGCTACCGCTGTCGGTGTCAGTGTGCCGTCGGAAACATTGGAGTGACAGTGGAGATCGACATTCAACATCGTTGGTCTGTGCTGCAAGGTAAGCAAAATAGACAAAAACGCATCATTAGCCGATTGTACTCTGATTAAAGCAGACATGCTGCGAAGCGCATTTCAGTGTCCGCCGTAGTCTTGCAGAAACTGCTCAATCAGCATTGACAATACTTGGCGGCTGATCGTGATGCAACATGTGTCCGGCGTCAGCCATTTAGCTGTCGGCGACCTTCGCAACTGGCTTCTGAACGACGCCGTCGCCGCCGCGGTAATGGCAGCGGTTGTCCCAGGCATCATGCCGGAAATGACTGCCACGGTATCGAAATTCATGCGCGTGTAAGGACCTGATAGGGGCCGATCCTGGTAACTCGGAAATGCCGTGTGGTGAGCCGTTTTCGAAATACCAACAGCTTACCGCAGCGCCTGTCGACAAGCTGCAACTCAACTACCCTACCGACGACACCAGCGGCATCGCCGCCAGCACTCTCGATGGCATTATGTATGGCAGTAGCGATGCGGTAATCGGCATCAGTCCAGACAGCGACAATGTGCAGCAAGTCTCAGATCGTCTGTATGCTCAACGACATCATCGAGTGCCGCCAAATTTCAACCCAATCCTGCGTACTAACCCACATCACAAACACCATCATTGCAGTCGATCGCCGGCACCGACGCCGCCAATCAAAGTTTCGGCATTAATCTGGCTCTCCCTAAATCGTGACTTCTTCAGGCCAATTCCCCCCTATCGTTTAATACTGCCAAACAACAGAAAAT
>DCSW01000089.1:44019-47952 GCA_002325825.1 Collimonas sp. UBA1456 | reverse complement strand
CGCGCAAAGTACTTCATATACATCCATTAGCCTCGGTCTCGTCTTCTTTCTCGCACTATCTAAAAGAATAACAGCGATAAAATCAGCTCAAAATGTTCTCGACTTACATCGCTGCAGTAGGTTTTTTTATTCATCCGTCAAATCTACGAAATATCTAACACATTTTCAAAAAATTTCGAACAGGCTCTAGGTGCTCATTCCACAACTACCACGCTCATTCCACAGCCACCATCGGGACAGCAGCATGTGCGTCGACGGCAATGACGGCAGCGCAGTCGGCTATGAGCCAAACAGCCAAGGAGAGTGGCTGGAACAGCCAAATTTTGCCGAACCACCATTGGTGGTGGAATGGCGTGGTCGATCACTGAAATCACCGCGTCGATGAAGATTACTATTCGCAGCCGGTCCCCTATTCCGCCTGATTCCTGATGACGCCAGCCCAGCAATAAGTATTGTTTGACAATGCTGCCTCCCCGTTCCGTCGGCGGCACCTCTAAGAAAGTCTAGGCGCGCCACATCGCCAACTGCGGTAAGGCAAACCCTGTCTATGGTGCCGGCGTAGCCAAGGCGTTGGGCATGATGCTGCGTTAATAGAACGTACGTCACCAGAGCGCCCCAATTCGGTGCACCAACCATCAACCATGCTGATATCGCCAATGCATGTTATTTGATAACATGCATTGGCGCAAAAATTCAACTGAGAATAAACTTCATATCTTGAGATAAAATTTTATCTATTGTGATGAATAAGAATTGCTTCCATGCATGCCCCGTCGATATACTCAATCTGTACCGATTTAACACGCTCTTAAGGTTGGTGAAAGCAAACACCAATATAATGTGGCAGCAACAACCAACGCATTGATCGATAGGAGAGTTGCAGTGACTACAAGTAAATCAACCATCATCTACACCCTGACCGACGAGGCGCCGCTGCTGACGACGACTTCCTTCCTGCCTATCATCAAGACTTTCGTCGCACCGGCAGGAATCAACGTCGTCAAGAGCGACATTTCGGTAGCCACACGGATTCTTGCCGAATTTTCGGACCGTCTCAAGCCAGAGCAAAAAGTACCTGACAACCTGGCCGAACTGGGACGCTTGACCCAGCTGCCGGAAACCAATATCATTAAACTGCCTAACATCAGCGCCTCGGTGCCGCAGCTGATCGCAGTAATCCGCGAGCTGCAGGCCAGCGGCTACGCCATACCCGACTATCCAGAAGATCCAAAGTCGGACGAAGACAAGATGATTCAGAAGCGTTATTCGAAAATTATCGGCAGCGCCGTCAACCCAGTGCTGCGCGAAGGCAATTCGGATCGCCGCGTACCGGCTGCCGTAAAGCGCTACGCCCGCAAGCATCCGCACTCGATGGCAAAGTGGAGCCCTGCTTCGCGCACTCACGTATCGTACATGCACGGTGGCGATTTCTACGCCAGCGAAAAATCCCTGACCCTGGACGAAGCTTGCGATGTCCGCATGGAATTGCTCACCAAGGCCAGTGAAACACTGGTCCTGAAAAACAGGGTATCGCTGCTGGCAGGCGAAATCATCGACAGCATGTTTATGAGCAAGAAGGCGTTGTGCGCATTCTACGAAGAGCAAATGGAAGATGCACGTGAAACCGGCGTCATACTGTCGCTGCACGTCAAGGCAACCATGATGAAGGTCTCGCACCCGATCGTCTTCGGTCACGCAGTTAAGATCTTCTACAGGGATGCATTCACCAAACACGGCAAGCTGTTCGAAGAACTTGGTGTGAACGCCAACAACGGCCTCTCCAGCGTCTATGAAAAGATCGCTGCCCTGCCCGAATCCAAGCGTGATGAAGTGATAAAGGACCTGCACGCCTGCCACGAACACCGCCCGGAATTAGCGATGGTCGATTCGGCCAAGGGCATCTCCAATCTGCACGCACCGAACGACATCATCGTCGATGCCTCGATGCCAGCGATGATCCGCCTGGGCGGCAAGATGTGGGGTGCCGACGGCTTCTTGAAGGACACCAAGGCGGTGATCCCTGAAAGCACCTTCGCCCGTATTTATCAGGAAATGATCAACTTCTGCAAGACCAACGGTGCGTTTGATCCAACCACCATGGGTACGGTGCCGAACGTCGGCCTGATGGCGCAGAAGGCCGAAGAATACGGCTCGCACGACAAGACCTTTGAGGTGCCGACCGATGGCGTGGCACGCATCGTCAAGTTCGATGGTACCGTGCTGCTGGAACAGAACGTTGAAGAAGGCGACATCTGGCGCATGTGCCAGGTCAAAGACGAACCGATCCGCGACTGGGTCAAGCTGGCTGTCAATCGCGCGCGCCTGTCCGGGATGCCGGCGATTTTTTGGATGGACGAGTATCGCCCGCACGAAGCCGAACTGATCAAGAAAGTTCGCGCCTACCTGAAAGAATACGACCTAACCGGCCTGGATATCCAGATTATGTCGCAAGTACGCGCGATGCGTTACACGCTGGAACGCGTAATCCGCGGCAAGGATACCATCTCGGTCACCGGCAACATCCTGCGCGACTATTTGACAGACCTATTTCCGATCATGGAACTGGGTACCAGCGCCAAAATGCTGTCGATCGTTCCGCTGATGGCTGGCGGCACCATGTTTGAAACCGGTGCCGGTGGCTCCGCTCCTAAGCATGTCAAGCAACTTGTGGAAGAAAATCACCTGCGTTGGGATTCTCTAGGGGAGTTCCTGGCACTGGCAGTGTCGCTGGAAGATATAGGCATCAAGACTGGCAACAAAAAAGCTAAGGTCCTGGCGAAAACCCTCGATGATGCCACTGAAAAACTGCTCGACAACAACCAGTCGCCGTCACCACGTACCGGCGAACTGGACAATCGCGGTAGCCATTTTTATCTGGCCCTGTACTGGGCGCAAGCACTGGCGACACAAACCGAAAACAAGGAACTGCAAGCGCATTTTTCCCCACTGGCAAAGACTCTGACTGAGAATGAGCAAAAGATCGCTGTCGAACTCAAGGATGTGCAGGGCCATGCAGTAGATATCGGCGGCTACTTTCTACCGGACCCGAAAAAAGTCAGAGCAGTGATGTGCCCAAGTACTACCTTCAACGCAGCATTGAAGGCCGCACAGATTTGATGCTCTTGCAGCGAAAGCAAGAAGAATTTGCATATGGTGGCAGCCCCGTGCTGGCAAGATTGCCTGCGGCTTGGCATTGATTGACCTAATACCGTTTGATATAGACAGAACGTTATTTTTATTTGCGCGAACTGCTAGGTTGCACCTATCTCCATCAAGAGGAACGTTCGTTCCTCAAACGACCAGTCAAGTCATCGTGGGCATAAAATTCTGCCAACCCTACGCATGAATCAAATTTCGCGAATAAAAAAACCCACTTTCCTTAGCGAGAAAGTCGTTTGAAGTATAGGGATGTATCTGCTACGTTTTGAAGATTCCGCGAACAGCCGAATCTTTTACCGATAAAGTAGACGACTTCTGAAATCCAGGTCCTATCTGAAAGTGGCCTCCGCGAAAGGCAGATCAACTATTGTATCGGCCCTCACAAAGATGCAGCGATGATTATAAAAATCGAGAAAAATTATGCTTTCATAACATATGCCACATCAGGAGAAAATCAAGGAAAGATTTTTACTGAAGCGTCAATAAAGATTGCATCAATTTTTTTGTCCGAACTATGTGTCTGAAAGATAATTTCGAGATCTAGTCTTGACAAGGTTATAGCTTGAAAACCAAGCTACTCCAGCGTATTGCGTCTGGAGGCGGGGGTCGGGATCGAACCGGCGTAAACGGCTTTGCAGGCCGCTGCATAACCACTTTGCTACCCCGCCAGCTTGGCTATATCTAAAAAGAAATCAAATAAATATTGTTTATAATGTAATTTTAACTAAGACAATTAGCTATTTTATTAAATCTGGAGCGGGAGAAGAGTCTCGA
>DCSW01000089.1:0-44010 GCA_002325825.1 Collimonas sp. UBA1456 | reverse complement strand
TTACTACATCTATTTATGAAGTTTTTTTCTGATTCAGCTATATTTTTAATATTCTAATTGTTCTGCGGACTTTGTCAATAATTTTAAAAGCTATTCATCAAATATTTTTCAAAACACTAACTTTTACTTTACTGTCTGTTACTTTTTTAACTGAAGTATTCTCTTTGATCAACGGCCACGCTTTGCGTAAATAATAAAACATGGACCAGACCGTCAGTACTGCGGCAACCAGCAACAGCACCCGCCCCCAAAAACGGGTATCAATGCCGAATAGGACACCATAATACAACAACATTGGAATTGCCACTATCTGTGCAGTAGTTTTAATTTTTCCGATCGAGCTGACAGCGACAGATTTCGATGCNNATCTGCGCCATCCACTCGCGCAACGCACTGATGGCGATCTCACGACCAATGATGATAAACGCAATAATTGGATCAACCCGCCCCAGATGCACCAGCACCAGCAACGCGCCGGCGACCATCAGTTTGTCAGCGACAGGGTCAAGAAAGGCGCCGAACGCCGAGGTCTGATTCCAGCGTCTCGCCAAAAAGCCATCGAACCAGTCAGTCACTGCCGCTACAATGAACACGATGGTCGATGCCAAACCCAATTGCAAACTCGAAAAGCCGAGATGAGGAAAAATGTCCGGGAGATAGAAAACACCGACCACCAATGGAATCAAAGCAACCCGCAACCAGGTCAGTAAAATCGGAATATTAAATAGCATAAATAGTTTTATCGATAAGGAGCTAGCTTTTCCTCTCTTAATTATCTAGTAATATACCGTCGTTGGGAAACAAAACCTACAAATCAATTGACGTTAATGCAACACACCGCATCGCCACCAATCCGCATTCAATGCAATTGCTTATAAATTTTCTCGGCCAGTTGACGTGAAATTCCATCGACCGAAGCAATATCCTCGATGCTGGCGTCGGCCACTCCGCGCAAACCACCAAAACGCGCCAGCAGTTTCTGGCGGCGCTTGGCGCCAATACCCTCTATCTCTTCCAGGCGTGAGCTCTGACGCGCTTTTGCACGTTTGGCGCGCATGCCGGTAATGGCGAAGCGATGCGCCTCGTCACGGATTTGCGCAATCAGCATCAATGCCGCCGATTCCTTGCCCAGCTCCAGCGCTTCACGGCCATCAGCGAATATTAGAGTTTCTAGCCCGACCTTGCGCCCTGCACCCTTGGCGACGCCGACGATGAGGCTGATATCAAGTCCCATCTTCACCAGCACCTGACGCGCTATCTCTACCTGGCCCTTGCCGCCATCAATCAATACGATGTCAGGCATCACGCCGTCACCGTTGGCTACTTTCTCATAGCGCCACATCAGAACTTGCCGCATCGCAGCGTAATCGTCACCAGGCGTGATGCCCTTGATGTTATAACGCCGATACTCGCCGTTCTGCATCGTGTAATGATGGAACACCACGCAGGCAGCCTGTGTCGCCTCGCCGGAGGTATGACTGATATCGAAACACTCGGCGCGAAGATTGTCGATATCCTCTATTTTCAGCGCCAGTACATCCACCAGCGCACGCGTGCGGGCCTGTTGCGAGCCCTGCTCCGACAGCAGGCGCGCAAGTGAAATTTCGGCACCTTTGTGCGCCATCTCCAACCATTGGCGGCGCTGCCCCTGCGGCTGAAACAGCAGGTTGACGCGATGTCCGCACTGATCTATCAACGCCGGTTCGTCAAATTCAATATTTAGTATCAGGGTTCTTGGAATGAACGCGTCGACATAGTGTTGCGCCAGGAATGCCTTGAGCACCGCAAGTTCGATAGTTTCGCCAACCACTTCTTCTGGACTCGACAGCGCGTCACCTACATGACAAGGAAAATAGGCGCGGTCGCCAAGATGACGGCCGCCGCGCACCATCGCCAGATTGACGCAGGCACGGCCGCCCTGCACAATCACGGCAATGATGTCAATATCGCTGTCACCCGTGGTTTCCATACTCTGCTGGTGCAGCACACGTGACAGCGCAGTGATCTGGTTGCGCACCCCCGCCGCCTGCTCGAATTTCAGTTCGGCCGCATAGGCATGCATCTTGTGCTCTAATGTACTCAATACCTCAGTTTGCCGGCCACGCAGGAATTTGGCTGCATTATCGACGTCAAGATGATAATCATCGCGACTAATCAAATTGACGCAGGGCGCGCTGCAGCGCTGAATCTGATGCAGCAGGCAAGGTCGAGTGCGATTCGCAAATACGCTATCCTCGCAGGTACGCAGCAAAAATACTTTCTGTAGGATCTGCATCGATTCCTTGACCGCCCAAGCATTCGGAAACGGCCCGAAATACTGGCTCTTCTTGTCGACCGCACCGCGGTAATAGGCCATGCGCGGATATTCCTGATTGCTCAGCTTCAGGTAAGGATAGGATTTGTCATCGCGAAACAGAATATTGTAGCGCGGCTGCAGTGTCTTGATGAGGTTGCTCTCCAGGATCAGTGCTTCAGCGTCGCTTCGCGTGACGGTCGTTTCCAGCCGCGCGATACGTTTAACCATCATTGCAGTGCGCGGACTGGTAAGGTTTTTCTGGAAGTAGCTCGACACCCGCTTCTTCAGGTCGCGCGCCTTTCCCACATACAGAATATTGTCAGCGACATCAAAATAACGATATACGCCGGGCAAATTAGGCAGCTTGGCGACGGTATCCAACACTACCGCACGCGGATCGAGAGTTTTTACTTCACTCATGATTCACGATTCTTGATTATGACAGCAATTCATATAGTAGAAGCTTAGCAGTCAGTTAGGCGCATCGGCTTGCATTCCATTCCATTCCATTCCAATACTGCAGATTACGGTAACAGCATCGCAAGCCGGCAAGCAACCGATCGGTCTTGTTCGGCGGGTTACAGATCAGCACCACGCCGCCACCTGCAGCGCCGTCCCGGCGCCATTAAGCATACAACCGGAATCACTACCGCCAGGTTCATGACAGGCCCTAGTCATAGGGTCTCACATCATCTTCCATGATTTGTTTCAGGCTGCGCTCGTCGAACCGGATAGAATGATGGGAGTCGCCATCGACGTAACCATGATCAAGAGGGATTCTTGCCACAGTTGGCCATATCGGCCAGCGCCAGGCAGTGGTTCAGGCTCTTCGCAAATAACGAAACGACACACGCGGATCGCGATGGAATGCCTGCTTGCCGATCACCGGAGATCTGCAAAAATAGAGATCCAATACCGGCATAAACGACAGATCGACACCACAGTCACGCAACTTGCTGGCCAGCATAGACCCCAGCGCAGTCGCCGCCTTATTGGCGCCGACAACATCGCGGCTCCAGTATTGGCCGAGCACGCGCATCGCCGGCAGATGTGTAAAACCGTCGTTGCGAAAACCCTGTACACGCCCATCTTCATGATCGACTGCGATCAATATTTCGGGCCGTGCTGTATGAATTGTCGCGTCAATGCGGTCAATTACACCCGATCCTGATGATTCCGCGTAAACAGAATCACGCCGCCGGTCAGCGGTTGCTGGATGCGGTGGATATCGTCTGCCGTCAGGCTAGTTCCAACCACACCTGGCATGATCAGTCTAAGTGCACTTACTCCAACCTGTCAAACCTGATTACTACCTGCCACACCACTCATGATTTCTACATGATAACAAAGGCGACCGCGCTGTAGGTCGTCGCAAGCCTTCTATTCAAGCCAGGCGCGCCTTCATCATCAGTGCTTTCATTTCACTCACCGCAGCCTTCCAGCCAACAAAGACAGCGTGCGCAACAACTGCGTGGCCGATATTCAATTCAGTGATATCTTGGATCGCCGCGATAGCCTGCACATTGGTGTAATGTAAACCATGGCCGGCATTCACTCTCAGGCCACGCTTCACGCCCCCCTGCGCCGCACGTTGCACACGTACAAGTTCGGCGCGCTGCGTGGCCTCATCATGCGCCTCAGCATAACGTCCGGTATGCAGCTCAATCACCAACGCGCCAGTTTCCGCCGCGGCCTGAATCTGATCTGCATCAGGATCGATGAACAGACTCACACGTATTCCTTCCGCTTGCAATTGGCGAACCGCCACCAGCACCTCAGAAAAATATTTGACGACATCCAGGCCACCTTCAGTGGTCAATTCATGGCGACGCTCCGGCACCAGACAGGAGTCGTGCGGTTTGATCTTGCAAGAAAAGTCTATCATTTCCTGGGTCACAGCCGCCTCCAGATTCATGCGCGTGCGCAGCAGCGGACGGATCGTTTCGACATCGGCATCGCGAATATGGCGACGATCTTCGCGCAGGTGCAAGGTAATCACATCGGCGCCCGCCTCTTCTGCCTGCAGCGCAGCTTGTATCGGGTTTGGGTAAATCGTACTGCGCACATTGCGTAAGGTAGCGAAGTGATCGATATTGATACCGAGGTCGATGATCGACGATGTTGGATTAAGATAGCTCATCTGAGGATTTGGTGAATAGTGAAATTTTAATGAGAAGGAAATCCTGGGTCAACTCTGGCACGACGACAAAGGACCTTCTTACTTACAACGGAAGCCGGTGCCAGCCTCCAGTTCAATACAAAAAAATTTCAAAGCATCAACTAGCATCGCTGCCACAATCGACAGGGCGACAAAAGAGTCTTGCTCATTGCTGGCACGAACCAGTCGGCAACGCCGCACAAGGTCACCAGCACTTCCGCAAACACAAAAGTGCTGATGACATCCGACATCGGCACCCCTGAAAGACTGGTCACTAGCAAGGCCGCGCCAGGGCGTCGATCAAGCGGTGTCACTACCGACGCGCGGTAACGTAGCGACAAACCGACGCAGGTGTCAGATCCACTCCGAATCCTAGCGCCAGCACCCACGAACTAATTTGTTGCGGCGTAGCGCCGGCGGCGGATACCTTTTGCAAAACAATCACGGCTGAACTTGTAATACAGATCAATATCTTAACAAAACCCGCAGCTACGCTGAACCATGATATAATTTTTAATTATATCATAATTGATGCTTGCCTGCGCGCGCCCCTTTGCCGATAGAACCTGGTCAATTCATTAAATAGTCTACAACTGCATCAGATCAATCAGTATCTGACGCGTTTTTAGCTGTGCACCACCCAGGTGGTATACTAGCAGGAACCGCATCAGTACTTTGCTCTGCGCCTGAGTGGCGATATCCCGATAATCTTCCCGCTCCATATCCAGCAGTGTCTTGCCGCTGACACGTGGCCAGGATTCGGCTACGCGCGCCATCCGTGGACCATGCTCGGGATCGACCACATACATCTCACCAGGATCGACCGGCTGGCGGCTACTGGTACAAGTGGTGAAATCGCCTGCGAAACCGGTTTGCTTGAGCAACGCCAGTTCGAACTGGCGCAGCACGATAGGTGCCGGCTCCTGATGGGCTAGTTGGTTGAGTGTGGTGACGTAGTGATTGAACAACGTTGCGTGGGGGTCGTCACGCGCCACCAACTTGACCAGCAACTCGTTCATATAAAAACCACAGAGTAGCGCCGACTGCTCCAGCGGCAGCAGGCCACCAACCCATTCAGCGGCAATCAAAGTACGAATTTCGGATTTACCGCTCCAGCTTAGCGATAGTGGCTGGAAGGTCTGTAACACGCCGCGTAGCTTCGACAAGGGGCGCTTTGCACCCTTTGCGACCAGCGCTATACGGCCGTAGTCACGAGTGAAGACATCAAGGATCAGGCTGGTTTCGCGATGCGGGTAGCTGTGCAAGACAAAACCGGGCTGCGCGGTGACGCGAGTATCTTTCTCGTGAATTCTGGCGCGCCACTTGGGGGTAGTAATGAGCGCCGCTGCAGTCGCTACAACTGCATCAAAATCGATACCGGCAATAGCGACCGACTCTGCGACGACATCGACCGTCGCCTCAACGGCTTCTGCGGCGATGACATCAGCGATGAGCGCATTCATTTTGATTAACTTATTCGTAGCCGTATGCGCGTAATCCGGCCTCATTGGCGGCCCAGCCGAATTTCACTTTGATCCAGATTTTCAGGTAAACCGGACCGCCGAACAAACGTTCCATATCGAGCCGGGCCTGACTCGATATGCCTTTCAGACGTGCGCCCTTCTGACCGATCACTATCGATTTGTGCGTATCGCGTCCCACCAGAATCGCCGCAAATACACGGCGCAGGTTGCCTTCGACCTCAAACTTCTCGATCAACACTGTGCTAGTGTAGGGAAGCTCGTTGCCGACAGAGCGGAATACTTTTTCGCGCACGATTTCGGCAGCGAGAAATTTCTCGCTGCGATCAGTAATGTCGTCTTCGCCGAACATCGGCGGATTAGCTGGAAGATGCTTGCGGACCTCGCTCTTCAGATTATCCAGCTGAAAGCGCAGCTTGGCAGATACCGGCACCACCGCAGCGAAATCACGCAACGCGGCAATCCTTTGAACGAAAGGCAGCATGACTGTCTTGTCCTTGACACGATCGAATTTATTGATGACCAGTATGCAAGGCGCGTTGGACGGCAACAGATTCATCACCTGCTGGTCGGCCAGGCCGAAAGTTCCGGCTTCGATGATATACAGAATCACATCGGCTGCGATCAGCGTTGTGGTCACGGTGCGATTCAGTGTCTTGTTAAGTACATTCAAATGGCGAGTCTGAAAACCAGGTGTATCGACATACACGAATTGCGTATCGGCGACAGTCTGAATACCCGTGATCCGGTGTCGCGTGGTCTGCGCTTTGCGCGACATGATGCTGACCTTGGTGCCGATCAACTCGTTCATCAAGGTTGACTTGCCTACGTTCGGCCGACCGACAATCGTGATATAGCCGCAACGAAAATCAACCGCCGGCGATGCCTGAAGCCTAGAGTCTGTCATGCAGTTTTTAATTTGCTCGTCATAAGAGGTGTTGCATTGAGGCTAGCTGAAGTCGAGACGACAGCAACTTCCGGAGTGGTGATATCAGCGTGGGATAACGTTACCGGATTACTGGCCTTGGCACGGCCACCTGCTTTCGCCGCTGCAGCGAACTTTGCGGCAACTGGTGCTTCAAGCGGTGCGTGGGGCACATCCAGCCGGACTGTCGCAATCCTGGTGAGTTTCAATTGCGCGGCACGCGGTTTGGTCTTGCGTGGCGTTGCCGGTGCTTTAACAAAAGCTTTCTGCGCCGCTGCCAGCGCCAGTTTGGCCGCCGCCTGCTCACCAGAACGGCGACTGCCACCACTACCGAAGACCTGAATATCGAGTTTCGGCACCAGACATTCGATTTCGAATTCCTGATTATGTGCGGCACCATGTGTGGCCACCACATTGTATTGCGGCAGAGAGATTTTCTTGCCTTGCAGGTATTCCTGCAACAGTGTCTTGGCATCCTTGCCGAGCGTTTTCGGATCAACGGTATCGAGAATCGGGATATATAAAGCACGAATCGCATCGCGCGCCGGATCGAAACCGGCATCCAGAAAAATTGCACCAAACAGCGCCTCCAGCGTATCTGCCAGGATCGACGGCCGCCGGAACCCACCAGATTTTAGCTCGCCCTCGCCCAGCCGCAGAAACTGCGGCAGTTCGAGCCGCTGCGCGATCTCATACAACGATTGTTGCTTGACCAGATTCGCACGCACACGAGACAGATCGCCTTCGTCGATCTTCGTATAACGGTCGAACAGTAATGAGGCGATAACACAATTCAAAATCGAATCGCCAAGGAATTCCAATCGTTCGTTATGCAAGATGCTATGGCTGCGATGCGTCAAGGCCTTCAGCAGCAACGTAGCATCCTTAAAAGTATGGCCTAGCCGATTTTGCAATAACATGAGATCCATTTTTTTGTCGACGCTTGCCTTGATGTCATCGTCCAATGGTGCCTAAGAGCTCTTAGCGGTATTACCCGCATAATTAATCAACAAACTGACCGGTCCGGTCAGCGAGATTTTCTTCTCATAGGCAAAGTTGATCTGAATATCGTCGCCATTCTTGGCGATACCGAGGTCCTTGCCGGAAATCGCATCGATATAACCAACCTCAGCCCGTTTATTGAATTCATTTTGGATTGCCTGCATTGTCGCGCCGGATGTCCGAGCGCTGGCAAGCGCTTTCTTGATAGATAAATACTCGGTGGTAGTCGGCGCCACCTTCACCACAACAATATCAATGAACCCGAGTATCACCAGCCAAATGATCAACCCGAAAAGCGTAATCCCGCATTGCTTCCGCGTATATCGGAATTTTTTTAGCACCCCCCTACTCCCGCCTTTGATTTATTTAAAAAAAGTGCCAATACGCTTGAAGTTACCCAGATTCATCCAGATCAAAAATGCTTTTCCGACAATATTCTTGTCCGGAACAAAACCCCAGTAACGACTATCTTCGCTATTATCTCGATTATCCCCCATCATGAAATAATTACCAGCGGGTACGGTACAGGTAAATCCTTCTGTATTATAGGAGCAATTATCCTTATTAAGAAAATCCATGACGCCTTCCAGCGCAATCGATGGCCTACCGCTGCGGACCGTAATCGTATGTTGTACGTCCGACATGTTCTCAATAAATTGCTGAGAGTAATCAAGACTATCCTCATTCAGGTAATCTGGCAGCGGCGTGTAAAAAAGTGCTTCGCCATTAATCGTTAAACGTTTGTTCTTGTAAGTTATTTTATCACCCGGCACGGCAACCACACGCTTGATATAGTCCAGCGACATATCCTTAGGGCATTTGAAGACCATCACATCGCCGCGCTGCGGATTGTGGATATCGATGATTTTTTTATTGATGATCGGCAGGCGGATACCATAAGTAAATTTATTCACTAGGATCAGATCCCCCACCAGTAGCGTCGGCGCCATCGAACTGGATGGAATCTTGAACGGCTCATATAGGAACGAACGCAGGAAAAACACGAGTGCAATGACTAGGAAAAAGTTACCAGAATATTCGACCCAGGTCGGCTGACGCAGCAAGTTCGCCTCTAGCGCGGAACGACCGCTTCCTTCCAGCTTGATACCTTCAGCGCTCAGTTTGGCGTTGCGCGTATCGAACTCGGCTAATGCGACAGCAGCCTTGGAGCGCCTTTGCTTTCTCAGATAGAAGCGATCGAGAAACCAGATGATCCCGGTAACAATCGTCAGTACAAACAGAACTAGCGCGAAATTTCCCAGGATTAATTGTAATGTCATTTTTCGTCCACCTGTAAGATTGCCAGGAATGCCTCTTGCGGAATCTCGACAGATCCCAATTGTTTCATGCGCTTTTTACCGGCCTTCTGCTTTTCCAGCAATTTACGCTTGCGGCTGATATCGCCGCCATAGCATTTGGCCAGCACGTTCTTGCGTAACGCCTTGACGTTCTCTCGCGAAATGATATTCGCACCGATCGCAGCCTGGATCGCAACATCAAACATCTGGCGCGGAATTAGTTCGCGGATCTTGGCAGCCACGGCACGGCCACGGTACTGACTGTTGGCGCGGTGCACGATGATCGCCAGCGCATCAACTTTTTCATTGTTGATCAATATATCGACCTTGACTACATCGGCAGAGCGATATTCCTTAAATTCATAATCCATCGATGCATAGCCACGCGAAGTCGATTTCAGGCGATCGAAGAAATCCAGCACCACTTCAGCCATCGGGATTTCATAGGTCAGCTTGACCTGTTTGCCGTGGTAATTCATATCGACCTGCTGGCCGCGCTTCTGGGTACAAAGCGTGATGACCGAACCGACATACTCTTGCGGCATGTACAGGTTAACCGTGACGATGGGTTCGCGCACTTCCTCGATATTCGATGGGTCCGGCATTTTCGACGGATTATCTACCAGCAGAATACTGCCGTCGCGCCTGACTACTTCATAGATCACAGTCGGCGCGGTGGTAATCAGATTCATATCGAACTCGCGCTCGAGACGTTCCTGAACGATTTCCATATGCAGTAAACCGAGGAAGCCGCAACGGAAGCCAAAGCCCAACGCCTGTGACACTTCAGGCTCGTATTGCAGGGCGGCGTCGTTTAGCTTGAGTTTTTCCAGCGAGTCGCGCAGCGCATCGTACTGGTTGGCTTCCACCAGGAATAAGCCGGCAAAAACCTGCGGCTGAACTTCCTTAAAACCAGGCAAGACTTCGGCTGCTGGCTTGGATACCAGTGTGACAGTATCACCGACCTTGGCTGCCTTCAATTCCTTGATGCCAGCGATGATGAAGCCAACCTGACCGGCCGACAGCGATTCGCGCGACTGCGACTTAGGCGTGAACACGCCGACACTTTCGGTTAGATGCTGAGAACCAGTGGCCATCAATAAAATCTTGTCTTTCGGACGCAGCGTACCGTTCTTGATCCGCACCAGCATGACCACACCGACGTAGTTATCGAACCAGGAATCGACGATCAACGCTTGCAGAGGCGCATCTGGAGAACCCTTAGGCGGAGGCACCTTGACGATCAGCGATTCTAGCAGCTCACGCAGGCCGAGGCCGGTCTTAGCCGAGCAGTGCACCGCGTCGTGGGCATCGATACCGATGACGTCTTCAATTTCGGCAATCGTATTATCAGGATCAGCCAACGGCAAGTCAATTTTATTTAATACCGGCACCACTTCCACGCCGAGGTCGAGGGCCTTGTAGCAGTTGGCGACGGTCTGCGCTTCTACCCCTTGCAAGGCATCGACCACCAGCAGCGCACCTTCGCAAGCTGAAAGCGAACGACTAACCTCGTAGCTGAAGTCGACGTGGCCGGGAGTATCGATCAGGTTCAGATTGTAGATCTGACCGTCAAGTGCCTTGTAAGTCAGAGCAGCAGTCTGGGCCTTGATGGTGATGCCACGCTCCCGCTCGATATCCATCGAGTCGAGTACCTGCGCCTCCATCTCGCGGTCTGGCAAGCCGCCGCAAGACTGGATGATACGGTCCGCCAGGGTGGATTTACCGTGGTCGATGTGGGCGATGATGGAGAAATTACGGATGTTATTCATTGACAGACGCGATTACAAAAAAGGCGCTCTGAGCCGGGCTCAGTGTAGTGCCTTATACTTTTCAGCACAAACAAAAGATGGATTTTTGTCCCAGACTGGTAGCGCACCACAACGATAGCGAGCTATCGAAAGAATCCGCAACGACGTATGGGGCAAAAAGACTTGCTGTTGCGTTTCAGTAAGTGCGAAACACTGCACCTACGTTCTAGACGAGCGCTTTTATTACATATTATTAAGCGCCACCATTTTACCGGATTTCATGTAGGAAAACCGACAAATCCCAAAGCCTCCGAATTTTCCACCCCGGGATAGCAAGTAAGGCAAGATAACTACATACTCCACCATGTGTTTAAAAAGACCTTTGATGAATCAGACTGGACAGGCTTTTCTTACGATTTACGCAGGGTTATATAAAACTCACAGATATGTTGATGGCATGCTGAAACGCTCGATGTCGCCATATCCAGCGTGGACAGACAGCCAAAACTGTCATAGTCGAGTTACTCGACAAAAAACTACCTGACCCGTTCCGGTGCCATGAAATAATAACAAGGTGCAACGGCGGCTGTGCACCGCAACGAGTGACAAGTAACGGCACCATTTCGTCGTAACAGACTAGCAGAGCAGGATTGACATCGACAGTTAAATCAATCAGCACCCTGCTGATCCGCCCGTGCAACGCTAACAACGACTGCAGCATGTCGTCGCAAAGATGGCAATAAGAACGGCCATACAAAATAAAATACGGCGTCGCTATCAACGCAATTTTCGGAACTTCGCAAAAGAAAGTCTCAGATCTTGACGATCTATAGCTCCGAAAATACGACTTAGCTGCGTCAGTTAGTTACTCATTTAGTAGGATCCAGTGACACGAATTAAGAAGACTCACCGCGGAGCACCAACAACATCGCGCCATTTTCTTAGGATCCAGCTTGGCTGCCACAATACATTGAATTGCCTGACATCCTTAATATCGGTATTGTTAATACACTGAAGCAAACCACCCCTGGCAACGCTGCCTTCGGCCGAATCAACCTGGATACCGCCGTCGATGTTAAGATCTTTCTTGTTCGTATCCGTCAAATCACTGACAATCAATCCCAGCGCATTGGCGACCTGCTCATTCTTCGGTTTCTTACCACCACCCAAACTGGTCGCCACTTTGTCGGCCGCAAGCTCGACAACCGTCACCGAGAAATCGTGGTTTTTTCTCTTGCGCCAAACAGTAAGCGTGCCACGCATCCCTTGACTTAGTATTCCCGACCAGTAGCGGGAGATCAGTAACCTTGTCGATTGCCGTGCCATTGAACTCCAGGATGATGTCGTCGGCCTGCAGCCCGACTTTTGCGGCAGGATCATCCGGCTCCGCCCGCGCCACCAGCACGCCCTCCGTTCAATTTGCATACCGATCAGACCACGGGTACCTTACCGGATCCTTTAAGTTGCTCCGAAATACGCATTACCTCATCAATGGGAACCGCAAACGAGATGCTCATGAAGTCACCAAAGCGGCTGTAGGTCTGGGAATTGATAGCCACGACCTAGCAGCGTAAACTGATCAACGGACCATCGGAATTGCCAGGATTGACCTCAAAATCGGTGTGAATCAGGGTAGGTAGTGACCGGTATCGCGCGCCTTCGCCGAGATGATTCTTGTAGTCACGATATTTTCCAGGACGAACGACAAACCGATCGCCAACACCTACTCACCGACCTTGATCTTGTACGAGTCCCCCATGCTCAACAGCAGCAGATTCTTGTTATCGATCTTCAGCAGCGCGACATTGGTACGCGCATCGGCACCCACGACCTTGGCCTTGAACTGACGCTCGTCCGTCAGCGTGGCATAGTCATCGCTGATGGCATCTATCACAATGCGTATTGGTCATCACATAACCATCTGCTGAAATGATAAATCCCGAACAGACACCGCGTGGCACTTGTCGCTGCTGCCTTGAATCGCTCTTGCGTCCGAGCGAACCGGGCTCTTGCGGACTTAGCCGTCCAGGAATCGGAACTCCGAAAACTGCCGGAAAGATTTCTGCATCTCGGCATCGTTTGGATCATTCGGAATCATCTTGCGAGGAATCGGCCCTCATTTTTGCTGTAGTACGAATATTGACAACAGCCGGACCGGTCTTTTCGACGGTCTCTGTAAAATCAGGCGAACTCGATACTGGCGCAGCCACTACTACAGCGCTGAGTCCTACCATTACAAGAACAAAAGAAAGCAGCCATCGCACCGACAACCATTATAAATAAAACGTGATTGGTAGAATCCGAAATTTTGATAGTTATGGAGTGTTATTTACTTTCAAGTTCAATCGAATGCGCCGCCTACCTAATCGCAGCCGATAGCACTTCACCTACAATCATCAGCCAATAGTCATCCTTGGCGCTTGCCAACGATATTCCATGCACCCTGCTGCAAGGAACCCTCAGTGTGGCTTTGATTGTATGGTTCGATAAATATCGAAATGGCCGTCAGTTCATCTAAAAAAACAACTGGGATACTTCGCGCCGAAGTCACCTTGGTAACCGCATTATTTGATACCGGTGCATCGGTTACCAGAGGCTTGATTTCACACACTTTCTTGAATCCAACCGGCATGCAAGTTATCGTCCACTTGTTCAGATTGGCCGGATTCATTACACTACTTTCTACATGCCAGCCATTGGTATTGCCGAAACTCGATTTCAAATGATTATGGTCATCATTGCTGATGCAGATACGCCTGAAGGAAATTTTCTCGACGATCTCGTTCTTGCTGTTTAGCGTCTTAACGCGCAACACTAAACTGGTATTTTCTCAGCTCACAGATTGTAGCCGTAGCGCGTATTATCTTTCGACTCTAGCAGCACCGCCTGGTAATCGAAGCCGGCAACACAACCACTTTCGCCCATTCTTACATCATAGTAGTCAGTCAGGTAGGCCGGCAATGCAGCCAGAATGGCCATTTTGCGTAACCCGCTCCTCGAGCAGCTTGGCTCTGGTTTCCTGGATATAGCGAGTGACATCTTCTTTGCGAAGAATGTGTTCGCACGGCTGTCCATCCAGAATTTTCAGCTTTTCTATCCCATCGCGACCTTCCAGCGCGTGCGTAATACTGCGACGCTCGAATCTGGTGCGATTGCTGATAAATTAAGGTGCCAGAATAACTCAACTTCTGCTGCGCTGCCGACTAATTTTTTTAACAGGGCCTGCGCCCTCCTATTTATCGGCAATTTATGCACGGAAAGCATGGGTGCATGTCGACAGAAGGATAACAAACCGAAGCAAGACCTGTGGCCGCCGCATATTATTTATCAGAATCAGGTGCAAATGTAGCAGAACACGTATATTGCGCAGCGCTATATAAAAATGGAGAAAAACGCTGATGCACCAACAGATATTCATCTGTCCGCGCTAGTTGTGGTGTCGCTGGCGACGGGCTGTTGGCGACAATGATTTGCGACGAAATGATAAATGCAGCCGCCGCTACCGCAGCAGCAACCATGCTTGGTAGCACAAAACGCCTTACCACGCGCCGAGAAGCAGCGGCCAGCGACACAAAAATGTAGACTGGCTCTTCATCGAGCCGCGCCGCCATGCTGGCTAAAAAATCGGTACTCATTGTCAATACCGTATCATGCAGAGCGCAAAATATCGCCGATTTGGGGATAGACATCCCATGTATCGAGCTCTTCCGTTTGACGCAAACCGTCAATGCCCTATCCACATAGGCACTGAATAACTCGCCATCAGACAAGGTAGAAAACTACTCTTGAGGCATTTCTTTGGGAATCATAAGTCACCTATTTAAAACCTGGCCAACCCTTTGGTTCCAGAAAACCACTATCTCTCTTACCAACGTTTCTCGATGGCCGTACCCAATAATGGCCTTAACTTATCTGCGATAGCTTCCCGCGCTCTAAATATTCGACTACGTACCGTGCCTATAGGACATCCCATTGCTTCAGCAATTTCGTCATAACGTAAGCCCTCTATCTCGCGTAAAGTAATTGCCGTACGCAATTCTGTCGGCAAAGACTCCATCGCCGTATTCACGGTTTGTGCTATCTGCTTGGTGGCGAGCAAGGATTCGGGACTGTTTATATCCCTTAGTTGCTCGCCGTCGTCAAAAGTTTCTGCTTCCTCTGAATTTGCTTCGGTGGAGGTCGGAGTCCTGCGCCCTTCTATCATCAGATAGTTCTTGGCGGCGTTAATGCCGATCCTATATAACCAGGTATAAAAGGCGGAGTCGCCCCTAAACTGAGGGAGCGCCCGGTAAGCCTTAATAAAAGTTTCCTGCACAACATCCTCAGCCTCTGCCTTATCGTGCACCAGCCTCAAAACAAGACGCATCAGCTTGCGTTGGTATTTAACAACCAAGAGCTCGAATGCCTTGTTATCGCCACGCTGTACGCGCTCGACAAGAAGTTGATCCCTTTCGCGTTCCGTGGTCAATACACATTCCTTGTTTTTTGCGACTAGCTTGTGTGTCCGAATACAGACTAAGAGAAATAATATAATATCAACAAAATACCCATATCCCTCACCAAATTAATCCGGCTCCATCCTCTTATCTGTGCATATCGAGATCCATCGGCACGCCACGGAAAAATTCTAGAAGTATCATGGGGTACATAATCAGGCAATATAGCAATTGTTCTGACTGAGCCGCCATAATCGAAGCCGTAATAGCAATAAATGTGACCAGAGAGTAGCGCCTTGGGCCCAAAGGCTCTTGCCGGCATATGGCGTCGGAATATTCTCGAACCCAGCGGACATAACATCCGCAACCCGGATTTGACCGACGGCAAGGATGTCTATTCGGATTTGTCGATAAGCGCACGTATAGCGCAATAGGCCGATCACAGCCAGACGTTTGATATGCCTGATGTTGCCAACGGCGACGACAGCAATCAAAGCGCCGGATAATCTAAACAGTGGACACGAGCCCTCATAACATAAAAAGCAGCACTTTTCATGGCTGAATCATCGCCAATACGACTATCGACATTATGAACTTCTGGAGAAAAAATTCGAGCCGCCATCCGTGGATGACAGTCCGAGTCTCTTGTACATTACTAGATTTTTCCAAAAACCAAGGTGCCATTAGTGCCACCAAAGCCGAATGAGTTTTTGACTGCGATGTCGATTTTCATGTCGCGCGCGGTATTGGCACAGTAGTCAAGATCGCACTCAGGATCCTGATTGAACATGTTTATCGTCGCCGGTGAAATCTGGTTATGCAAAGCCAGTACCGTAAATACCGACTCCAAACCACCAGCGCCACCCAACAAGTGACCGGTCATCGACTTGGTTGAATTCACAACCAGCTTATAGGCGTGATCGCCGAAAGCCGCTTTGATCACCTCAGTTTCGTTTTTGTCGCCCAACGGAGTAGAAGTCCCGTGCGCATTCAAGTACTGAACCTGATCAGCATTGACACCAGCATCGCGCAATGCATTTCCGATACAGCGACGCGGACCGTCGAGGTTCGGTGCGGTTATGTGATAAGCGTCGCCGCTCATGCCAAAACCGAGCAACTCTGCATATATTTTGGCGCCACGCGCCTTAGCGTGATCATACTCTTCGAGCACCAGCACGCCGGCCCCTTCACCCATCACGAAGCCATCACGATCCTTGTCCCACGGACGAGATGCGGTCGCGGGATCTTCATTACGTAAGGACAATGCCCGGGCTGCAACAAAACCACCGATGCCCAGCGGAGAAACGCTAGACTCGGCACCGCCGGCAACCATGACATCGGCATCACCGTACTGAATCATGCGACCAGCCGTGCCGATACAATGCAAACCGGTGGTGCAAGCGGTCACTATCGTCAAATTCGGTCCTTTGAAACCATATTTGATCGACAGATTGCCGGAGATCATATTGATAATCGATCCGGGAATAAAAAATGGACTAATACGACGCGGACCGCGATTGGTCAGTTCCGCGTGCGTTTGTTCAATCAGCGGCAAGCCACCAATGCCCGAACCAATGATGACACCGATCCTTTCGGTATTGGTTTCGGTAACTTCGAGACCGCTGTCTTGCATCGCCTGTATTCCCGCAGCCATGCCGTAGTGGATAAAAGTATCCATGTGCCGTGCTTCTTTGGCGGAAATGTAATCTTCGATGTTGAAACCCTTTACTTCTCCCGCGAAATGCGTGGAAAAAGCAGAAGCATCAAACTTGGTGATGGTTGCAATCCCTGATTTGCCTGATATAATCGCACTCCATGCATCGGCAATCGAATTGCCGACCGGTGAAATGCAACCCAGGCCAGTTATCACAACGCGGCGTTCACGTGTGCGGCTCACGCGGTTCTCCTGGATACGTTCAAAGCTAGCTTAGGACGCCTTAACGTGGGCCTTAGCGTAATCAATAGCTTGTTGCACTGTAGTGATCTTTTCAGCTTGTTCGTCTTGAATTTCCATCTCGAACTCATCTTCCAGTGCCATCACCAATTCAACGGTGTCGAGCGAGTCCGCACCCAGATCGTCAATAAATGACGATTCAATCTTGATATCAGGTTCTGCGACACCAAGTTGCTCAGAGACAATTTTTTTAACGCGTTGTTCGATATCGGACATGTGATTCCCTCCATTAGATTACAAAAGTGCGCTCATTTTAGCAGATTTATGCATTGAAAATTTACTTTTGACATTTGTCTTTAATAATTAATAAAACGATACCAAAAATGTTTAAATAGGTATTAATGACATTAAAATGAAACATTCGCCAGCAAACTGATGGAGCTGAAAAATCAACTCATGTACATGCCGCCGTTGACGTGCAGCGTGGTGCCGGTGATATATGCCGCTTGCGAAGATGCTAGAAAAGCAACAGCAGCAGCAATATCCTCAGCAGCGCCCAAGCGCCCCAATGGGATTTGCTTCAACAATGAAGCGGTTTGCTGCTTGCTCAAGACCTTGGTCATATCGGTATCAATGAAACCTGGCGCGACGCAATTGACGGTGATGTTACGGCTACCGATCTCACGCGCCAGTGCGCGGCTCATGCCTGAGACGCCAGCCTTGGCAGCGGCATAGTTTATTTGCCCTGGATTACCGATCGAGCCGACCACTGAGGTGATATTGATGATACGGCCGTGCTTGGCCTTCATCATTCCACGCAGGACTACTCGAGACAAACGGCCGACAGCGGTAAGGTTAGTCGCGATTACCGAATCCCACTCATCATCTTTCATCCGCATCGCAAGATGATCCTGGGTGATACCGGCATTGTTGACCAGAATCGACAACCCACCAAACTCTTTCTGGACGAACTCGATCACAGCGTGACATGCCGCGACATCATTCACATCCAACACGATACCGCGGCCATTGCCTGGCAGAGCTGCATCCAAATACTCGAAAATTGCCGCTGCACCTGGCGCCAAAGTCGCCGTGCCGACGACCTTGGCGCCACGCTTGAGCAATTCCAGCGCAATGGCGCGACCGATACCGCGTGATGCGCCGGTAACCAAGGCTACCTGGCCATCCAGATCTTGAGCTGCAAAATTTTTTACACTCACTTAAATGCCTCCAATAATTTATCCAGCGATGCCTGATCGACAATCGCTTCGCTAATCAATCCGTCATTGATACGCTTGGTCAAACCGGCAAGAACCTTGCCTGGACCGCACTCCACTACGTGGCTAATTCCCTCTCCGGCAATTTTCTGCACCGTTTCGACCCAACGCACTGGGCTGGCCGCCTGACGCACAAGTGCATCCTTGATAGCTTGCGGATCGTTGACAATCGCCACGTCGACGTTGTTGATCAACGCAATCTGCGGCGTCGAGAAAGTCAGTTCCCGCATGTATTCACGCAAAAGATCTGACGCTGGCTTCAACAGCGAAGAATGAAATGGAGCCGAAACCGGCAATGGTAAGGCACGTTTTGCACCTACTTCCTTGGCTGCAAAGCAGGCGCGCTCAATCGCTCCTTTATGGCCAGCGATGACGATCTGTGATGGTGCGTTGAAATTCACCGCCTCAACGATTTCGCCCTGCGCGGCGGCGGCGCAAACGTCACGCACGTCATCGTCCAACAAACCGAGGATCACTGCCATCCAACCCTGCCCTACCGGCACTGCTTGTTGCATAGCTTGAGCGCGAAAACGCACCAACGAAACCGCATCCTTGAAGGCAATCACGCCGGCGGCAACCAGCGCCGAATATTCACCTAGGCTGTGACCTGCCACCAGCAACGGCACAGAACCGCCCGCTGCCAGCCAGGCACGGTAATAGGCTACCGCTGCAGTCAACATCACCGGCTGGGTATTAGTAGTCAGATCGAGCTCTTCTTTCGGCCCTTCTGCGATCAGCTTAGCCAGATCGAACTGCAGTACTTCAGAAGCTTCTGCAACGGTATTTCTGACCACGGGATTATCAGCAAAGCCGTTCAACATGCCGATCGCTTGCGAACCTTGTCCCGGGAAAACAAATGCGCATTTATTCATGCCTTACCTACGGATATCAATTTTATCAAATACATACTTGCACATAAGTACGGCGAAGCTCTCCACGAAACGTGGCTAAGATCGAACGGCAGGTCTGTAAAGTTTACGTTACATGCGGGCTAGAATCGCACCCCAGGCAAAGCCGCCGCCAACACCCTCCATCATGATGATGTGACCGGGCTTGACACGACCGTCGCGCACCGCTTGGTCAAGCGCTAAAGGAATCGACGCAGCCGAAGTGTTGCCGTGCTGATCGAGTGTCACCACCATGCGCCCGATATCCAGCCCCAGTTTGCGCGCTGTGCTCTGCATGATACGAATATTCGCCTGATGCGGGATCAGCCAGTCTATCTCAGACGGCTCCATGCCGGCGAGTTGCAGCGCTTCATTGGCCACCTTTTCTAGCATCGACACCGCCAGTTTGAATACTGCCTGACCGTCCATGTGGAGGAACGCGCTGCCCTCGACCACACCGCCATTGACTCTACCCGGCACACACAGGATTTCCTTGTAGCGGCCATCAGCATGCAACTTGGTGGCGAGAATCCCTGGTTCGGAGGAAGCCCTCAAGACTACCGCGCCGGCGCCATCGCCAAACAATACGCAAGTCGTGCGATCTTCAAAATTTAGGATACGCGAAAACACTTCGGTACCGATTACCAAAACATTCTTGTGCGCTCCGGTCTTGATCATGCTGTCGGCGATCGATACCGCGTACACGAAACCGCTGCACACGGCCTGCACATCGAACGCGGCGGCACCGTTGGTGATGCTGAGTTTCTGCTGGACAATGCAGGCGGTGCTCGGGAATCCGCCGAAATGATCGGGGGTCGAGGTAGCCACGATGATCAGGTCGATGTCATTAGCCTGCATCCGCGCCATGTCAAGTGCTTGCTTGGCCGCGACCACCGCGAGATCACTGGATTGCACATCCGCATCGGCATAGTGACGGGCAGCGATGCCGCTGCGCGAAAAAATCCATTCATGTGATGTCTCGATCCCTTTTTCAGCGAGCTGCGCACCGAGTTCCTGATTGCTTACCAGTTTCGGCGGCAAATAGCTGCCGGTGCCGACAATTTTGCTATAAGTAGTCATGCTGTCTTTTGTTGGGAAGGTTTAGTAGTAGTGTTTTGGCCCGACACCAGATCAGCACCGGTCTCGGCTGGTTTACCCATGCCTTCCGCATGCTGCTGCGGCATCAGTTCCGCAATAGTGTTAGCAAGACGAGACAATACATCATATTTCGCAGCATCGAATGCGCGCTGTATCGCCCATTCATAACCATAGGCGTCGGCGCCTCCGTGGCTCTTGAAAATCAGACCGCGTAGACCCAGCAAGCTGGCGCCGTTGTAGCGGGATGGATTGAGGCGGCGCGAAATCGCCTTGATTGCGTCACGGGCGATCACCGCGCCCAACATATTCAAAATTCCGTTTTTGAACTCAGTGGTCAATACGCTCTTGACGAAACGCCCCAGCCCTTCTGATGCCTTGAGCGTCACATTGCCAACAAAACCATCGCAAACCACGATGTCGGTAGTGCCCTCGAAAATATCATTACCTTCGACATTGCCATAAAAATTGAGGATACCCTTTTCGTGATCTGCACGCAGCAATTCGGCGGTTTGTTTAACCATCTCGTTGCCCTTGATATCTTCCTCACCAACGTTCAATAAACCGATAGTGGGGCGTGGATTGCCTTCCATTACCGATACTAATGCCGATCCCATCAGTGCAAATTGATGAAGATGCAACGGCTCGCAATCGACGTTGGCGCCAAGGTCGAGCATGTAGGTAGGACCATCTTTTTGATTGGGCAGAATGGTGCAGATTGCCGGACGATCGACACCATGTATTGTCTTCAGCAGATAACGGGACACCGCCATCAGCGCGCCAGTGTTGCCGGCCGAGACACAGGCCTGGACCTGCGCATCTTTGACCAGGCGCAGCGCTACCCACATCGAAGAGTCTTTTTTCCGGCGCAACGCGGTTTCGATGGAATCATCCATCGAAACCGCTTCTGCTGCATGCAGCACCGATAAACGAGGATGCGCGCTAGCCTTATGCTTTTTCAGTTGCGCCCTAATGTCCTCTTCGAGACCAACCAACACCAATTCCGCCTCAGGCTCACGATTGGCAAATGAAATAGCAGCAGGTACGGTAACCGCCGGGCCATGGTCGCCGCCCATGCAGTCGACAGAAATTTTAATTGTCATTGTTTTGATTTGGCGCTTATTCTAAGCCGTATTATGAGGCGGATTGGGCGCGATTCAAAATGACGCGGGGTAATTATTCCAAATACAAAAACGGCGCTATTGAGCAAAACTCATCGCGCCGCGTTCAACCTGAATCGCAAGAACAAGATTACTCGTCGTTCTTGGTCTGCAACACTTTATGGCCACGGTAGAAGCCGTTCGGACTGATGTGATGACGCAGATGTGTTTCACCAGTTGTAGGCTCGATAGCCAACGGGGGTGCAACCAGAAAATCGTGGGCACGATGCATGCCGCGCTTTGATGGGGTCTTTTTATTTTGTTGAACTGCCATAATAACTCCTATTTTCTTAATCTTTTAAATATTATAACATATCCAACCTTAAGAACAGGGAACGGTTGAATACTTCTGCCGCGTTTGTGCGCGAATTTTACTACCTATTGCCACACTTTAGTCGAATGGCATCACATTCATGCGAACATCAGCGCGACAAATTTACCGCAATTCTTTACTTAATTTTTACCTGAATTCTTTATTTACAGAGAAAATGCCAGAATCCCAGCCAAATTTTTACTGCTTCTTAAAATTTTTAAGCATGGTAAAAGGCGATTCTCTTTTGACACTCTGCACAGCCTCAAGCGCGAATTGATCCGGACAAACCGGATGCTTCGGCGAAGGCGGCAAGATCAGCAAAGCCTCATCCTCAATCAACTCAGCGATATTCAATGATTCAGTGCCGACAATAACATCAATCTCGCCATTATCGAGAAACGCATCGATTCTATCAGCACTTTCCTCGTCTTTTGCCAGTATCAATACCGACTCCGATTCAATCACAAATACAAACGGCGTCAGACAGCGCTGGCACATGATTTTGGTCGAGCCGCTTACTGATAACAACAGCTGCGGGTGCCCAAACGAATCGATACCGCCAAGTAGAATCCAGTACAACACACCGCAACGATCAACCGACTCAGCAGCCAGGCGACCCAAATTAGCCACGGCGATTTCGCCTTCACGGCGCTCTTTATGGCGCGAATAATTAAACGCATCGATGATAAAGGCACTCATATCCTGAAGTCGAAGCCAAAAATTTCTATATTACTAAATTATATTAACAGAGTTTTTCCTTATCTATCTAAATGTTAGCGTACTTTCCGTTGATTATTCACACTTTATTGGAAGGCAAGTATCGAAACAACCAACCAATGCAATGACCAATTTATAACAGATGCCCCATCCTAACCTCGCCATTGCCGCCGCTCCTGATACTGAGCTCTACCTCTACCTACCTTAAAGAATTACTTGCGCGGCGACAGATCCCGTTCGATGCCATAACGCCGGATATCGATGAGACACCGGAGGCTGTCGAAAGTCCCGAAGCCACCGCATTGCGCCTGGCGCTCGAAAAAGTACGCGCCGATGCGTCGTTGATCGGCTCGGACCAGGTTACAATCCTAGATGATGAGCAGATCGGCAAACCAGGCAACCACAAAAATGCGCTATAAAAATTGCAAAGAATGCGCGGTCGCCGCGTGATTTTTATACCGCACTATGCCTGTGGGATGTGGCGGCCAGAAACAGCCTGAAGCAGCGGCCGCACATCGAAAATATCCAGACTTTCGTGATTTTTCGCGATCTGCCAGATGCCGAGCAGGAAGCCCACCTGTACATCGGACAACCCTACGACTGTGCCAGTAGGGCAAGAACGAAAGTCTGGATATCAATATCCCGAAAAAAATCGAGAGCACCGATCCCACTACGGTGACCAGTATTCTGCGCCGTGCGGCCTTCCCATTTCCACAAGATAAATCCCCACCATGCCAGGCATACTGTATTTAATTCCCAACACACTCGGCCAAGACGCGAGCGCATCAGGCCAGTCGCTGGCTACCGTCATTCCAACAGAAGTTCAGACCATCACTGCCCGCCTCGATTACTTCATTGCCGAAAACGCAAAGACTACACGCGCCTTTCTGAAACTGATCGATGCGGCACAAACTCTAACAAAGCCGCTTCAGAAAATAGAGATTGCCGAACTCAACGTGAATACCGACAATAATGCTCTGCCGATATTACTGGCGCCGCTGCTGTTCGGACGCGATGCCGGCCTGATCTCCGAGACCGGCGTGCCGGCGGTAGCCGACCCCGGCGCCAATCTTGTTCGACTTGCGCACACGCACGCGATTCAGGTGCGGCCATTGGTCGGGCCGTCGTCGTTGTTGCTGGCTGTGATGAGTAGCGGCCTGAACGGCCAGAACTTTGCCTTCAACGGCTATCTGCCGACCGACGCTGAGAAGCGCAGCAAACGCATTAAGGCACTCGAACAACGTTCACGCCAGGAACAGCAGACGCAGTTATTCATTGAGACACCTTATCGCAATACAGCCTTCCTGGAAGCACTATCCAACAATTGCCAACCTGGTACATTGATTTGCGTCGCCACTGACCTTGCCCTATCGTCGGAATCAATCAAGACACAAACGGCGGCTGAATGGAAAGCTGCGCTGGCTGCCGGCAAAGCGCCGAACTTCCAAAAGAAACCAACAGTCTTTCTGCTACTCGCACAATAACTGCCGGAAGCCATCCAAAAAAATTTTCAGAACCCATAGAATCCGCAGTGCAATCCAAAATGGGTAGGATATTGCTCTGTCGTCGTATTTATCTGTCTCGAAAAATATTATTTTGAGAAGTCGAAAAATTCTCGGTGCCGCATTCACGATGCGGTGGTTTGTCGATTAGCCAACTAATTACGCCAATGCAACGGGTTGTTTCGCTGTAGAAATGCTTTTTTGCTAAAGACACAAACAATTGCAACTGGGTGACCAACGATTTTTATATATCTATAATCGCCTCCTAATTCGCTATTTTTTAGATCTTTTAAGATATGCTCGGATTGCCAAGATACATGGCAAATTAGGGGGGCGCCGCTTACAGGACCTGCCTCACTTGGTTGACATTGCGCTCCGCCGCTGCTACTGCTAGGGCCGCAATGCCTCGCTGGTCATACGACGGATCTGGTTAGTTAACTTCGGGCTATCGTTGAGCTTGCGGCCTTAGGATGAAATAATTTCCTTCAGGCGTGCTCCACAGCTAGACCTCATTTGCTCAGAAAAGGCAATCTTCAGCAGGTCCAGCATAATCGGCTTCGAAATCGAGGTACATGGAAAGGCGTCGAGCAATGCAGCGATGGCGTGATATCACAATCTCGGTACCGAACTGCAGAATCGGGATTTTTTAGATCTAGCTTGATGATCTGCACGCGCTGACCGGTGGCTACCAGTTTCCAAACTTCAGGCTTGACGTTAGGAAAATACTTAATCAATTCAGCCTGGCGGTCAGGGCGGCCCATTTCACAAGGTATTTCAACAGATTCAGTTTATTTGAGCTGACACTCAGAATGACTGGCTTACCATCAAGCAATGGCACATCGAGGTGAGGCACCAACATTGACGACGAACCAGTCCCCGCGCCATACCATAGGCCTTGACGCTGTGACGATTTGGCAAAGACAAAGCCTCGAAGGCCAGAAACTGGCCGCCGACCTGGAAGCCGGCGTAGTTCTTGGTCTCACAGATGCCAGACATTGGCAGTACTGGGGCCAGCGCCGATGAGCACTAAGCACGACTTGACTACGAACTCACTACCACAAGCCTTGTGATATCCAATTGACCGTCACGTTCCAGCTCTTGTCTTCGTTCTGACGCAGGGCGCTGGCTTCATGATTCAGTTCTAGCTTGAAGTTAGGGCTGCGCTCCAGACCCACACTCAGCTCATGCGTGATCACGCCGAAATTGACGTCGTTCCCCAGCGGCATTCCGATCGCGACGACTTTTTGTTTTGGGTTACGTCCCCCATTAGCAGCGGCGCCCATTGCTTAATCTGAGCAGGGTCCTCCAAGTATTGCATACCATAGAACATCGCTTACTTGTACCAGACGAAGTTCATGTGCGGGGTTGAGTTGACGAAGTTGCCGGGCCGACCCAAGTGACCTTCCTTCATCTGGTACGCCAAGAACTGGCGCAAAACCTCGAATTTTTCGGCAATGCCCACCACACACTTTGTCTCGATGCTGCCATCGGGCAGTTGCGGCGTGTAGTTCGGTTCGGCGAAAGTGAAATTGGCCGGTGCCGATAATTATTCCAGCCGTCCGCGATTTCCCGTACAACACCGTCCATGCGCCCATAGAGCCGGATGTTCCAGTCTGGCTTCAATTAACATCTCCAGGGTGATGCCCATGATACCACCGCCGATCAGCACAACATCGACCGGCTTGTCGTTGCTGACGACCGGCACCGAGCCTCGATGCGGCGGCCATCAAAGAAATCGTGCGGCCACCACCAACAGCAGCATAAATAACACAATGATTCGTTTAATAATTTCTCATAAAAATGAAAACAAATTAAAAATATTTGCTATACAGACAACAATAGACACATGTAATAGACACATGTCAATAGCAAGACTTACAAATACAGCCTTGTTCCCTGGAATCAATGAAAATCCCGATGGCCTAAACTTAGACTTAGCGGAGAGCGGGTCTTATCTCGTTGGTTAACGACTGCGCCACGCCAACGCCTATCGCGACGCCGAATTTCTTCAACACACGCTCAGGCAAACCTTCGCTCTTGGTATAATCGACGATGTCTTCCTGCTTGAAGACATCACGGGCCACGCTATCGACCGTACCGAAGCCATCCGCAAGCCCCATCTCAACCGCCTTCGCGCCACTCCAGAACAGCCCAGAGAAGGTTTCTGGCGTTTCCTTCAAACGCGCGCCGCGGCCCTTACGAACCACATCGATGAACTGTTGATGGATCTCTGTCAGCATGTCTTGCGCATCCCCTTTTTGGGTCGCACTCATCGGGCTGAACGGATCGAGAAAGCCCTTGTTTTCGCCAGCGGTCAGCAAGCGCCGTTCGACACCGATCTTGTCCATCAAGCCAGTGAAACCGAAACCATCCATCAGCACGCCGATCGAGCCGACGATGCTGGCCTTGTTGACGTAAATCCTGTCGGCCGCAGCAGCGATATAGTAGCCACCCGATGCGCACATCTCATCGACCACTACGTACAACGGTTTATTCGGATACTCCCTGCGCAAGCGCACGACTTCATCATTGATTATGCCCGCCTGAACCGGACTGCCGCCGGGGCTGTTGATACGCAAAATGACGCCGACTGAATCGTTAGCGGCGAAGGCATTATCCAATGCCGGCACCACGACGCTGGCAGAACCGTTACCTTCCGGTTCGATGGCACCACTGATCTTCACCAGCGCGGTATGCGCGCCGACTGCCTGGATATCGGAACCTTCATAATTCATGCCGAACCAAAATACGAAACCAATCACGCCAAGGATTGCCAGTTTGAAGAAAATGCCCCAGTGTCGCCGCGCGCGCTGCTCGCGCAATGAGGAGAAAGCCAGCTTTTCGAGAAGCTCACGTTCCCAACTTTCTTTTTTGTTGGAGATGGACGTTTTTACATTATCAAATTTGCTATTTCTCATAGTGTTCACTCACATCGATTATTCAAGACGATTAATGGGAGACTACCGTACTTGCTACAACTGGTATAGCAGCGCACCAGGCAATGACTGGCCGCAGGCAATGATCAGGTATCCAGAACACCTAATCATTGCTTTCCCCTACCAAAATCTTGTGCAAACGGCCGCCGTGACACGAACCTCCGGCGTACTTGCCGGTCTTTGGCTCATACACTGCGCCGTGCGTCGCGCACATCAGGTACAGGCCAATGAATTCGAGGAATTCGCCCTCAAGCCAATCCAGCTTCAGCGCCACGTTGGCACAACGATTCAGGTAGGCGTGCACCACATTTTGATAGCGAATGACAAGCGCCACAGCATCGTTGCCTTCGGCCGTAACCGGAAAGCGTAAGCCCTCACAACACTCTTGCGGCGCGGGCGATGGACAGGTGGGGATAAGGGTATGAAAATTATTACTCACTAGCCACTCACGGATCAGATAATCGACCGGCCGACAGCATCAGGCGCGGTCATTCAGCCAAGCATGCAATTGTGCGGTCGAGGTCGCGCTGAACAATGAATTCCGCGTTCTTGCTTGTAGTTCATGCATCGAATACGCACCGTACTGGACGGCGGACCCCTGCGGCACCAGCATTGCCGGCAATTTGTAGATCATGCGTCGTGTCGCCGATCATCACGGTGCATTTCATCTCCTGCAACAGAGCCGGATGTGATTTGTAGAAGGTTTCGTCGGCACAGCGGATGACGTCAAGCACCGACGGCAGATTGGTTTCATGCAAAGCACGATTCAGGCTAACCCGGCTTTCGCCAGTAACGATCGCCTCCATCAACCCCAAGCTGATTAAATGCACGGCCGCCTTGTTGTCCTAAATTACCAGCCCCAAATTCCTAGCCGCTTCCTGAATGTACTTCACGATGATGGCAGCTCTATCCATCAGCGTGCTATCCAGATCAAATACGATTAAGTCAAAATTCTTTCGCGTCATATTGCCTGGCAATTCTTTGCCAGTCCCTGATCATATTATTCACCACATCCTGCCAAAACCTCGGCAAGCCAATCATTAATAGTGATATTCTAATCGTCCTCGGCTTCCGCTGGCGCAGTAGCAATATCTTTAGGCAGGCTTTTCAGGAATTTCTCGCACTCCGGCGGCAGATGCGCCTTCAAGGCCACCGGTTTGCCTGTTTCGGGATGAGAGAAGGTGATTTGATATGCATGCAGAAACATGCGCTTGAGAGCTACGCGCTGACCGTCAGCTTTCTGTAAAGAGCGATTCAACGCAAAGTCGCCGTACTTGTCATCCCCTGCAATCGCAAAGCCGCTTGACAACAAATGTACCCTGATCTGATGGGTACGACCAGTTTTCAGTTCCGCTTCAAGCAACGCATAGTCGCCGTAGCGCTGGATCAGATTGAAAATCGTATGGGAGGCCTGACCGTCGGCCTGCACGCGCACACGGGTCTCGCCGTTTGTCGCCGTATATTTGTGCAGCGGCAGCTTGATATGTTGCCGCTCATTCTGCCAATCGCCGTTGACCAGCACCAGGTAGCGCTTGTCAGTGTCGCCATCGCGCATTTGCTCGTGCAGATTGGTCAATGCAGAGCGTTTCTTAGCTAACAACAAAATACCAGACGTATCGCGATCCAGACGATGCACCAGCTCCAAGAACTTGGCTTGCGGCCGCGCTGCGCGTAACTGTTCAATGACGCCGTAGCTGACACCGGAGCCTCCGTGAACAGCAACTCCGGCAGGCTTATCGATGACCAGCATGTGGTTATCTTCGAGCAATATCTTAAATTCAACTCCAGGCGCCACCTTCTCTTGCCTTTTTTCAACTCTAATTGGCGGCACTCGGATCACGTCACCTTCCAGTAGCCGATAGGTCTGATCGATGCGACTTTTATTAACCCGCACCTCGCCGGAACGCAGCACGCGGTAAATATGGCTTTTAGGTACACCTTTATAAATACGCAACAAAAAATTGTCGATACGCTGCCCGGCATGCTCTGCACCGATGGTCAGCAGTTGAACTTGCAGCGATACAGGAGGCGGCTTTACCTCTGTAAATACAGCTATTGGGGGCTTAGCCTTGTGTCTGAGCACGGCTTGTACCCTCGGATCCGGACGAGACTTGACTCGCCCTCCAGAAAATCTCGCTAGGTCCTTCATTTTGAATATATAATTGTTCAGCAATTTTTCAGAAACAGTTGCTGGTGTAAGAATAAAAAGATCATTCTACACAGGGGCGCCCCCATCAGCCTCGCAAATTTACAAATTTGATGGGAAATGTGTACGCATCACCCCTGCGCGAGTCAAGGTCGCACCGTTATTGTAATCGGATAGCGCGCACGGATGCTGAACAAGAATGTCTGGATGATTAGGATAACGTCCGGCAAGCCCGATGCGATTTATGATTGCGACGAGCTCGCCGGCAGATGCAGCACTTATAAATTTGTCGAGTAAGTTACTGAAACCAATGCTTTATTTGGAACTACCCAGCTGCTCACCGCCAGGTGTTATGCTTGCGATTCGCGAACCGCAAGACGCTGTACCGGTACGTGCTGATGGGATTCGGTAAAACGACAGTACTGCATCCGCGCCTGTGTACTGCGCCCTGCTTGGTAGATCGGTGCTGACACACCAATGCAATTCTCTCCCCCCTGACACTCCGTTCTCGCGTACATCCCTGTACTTTTTGTTGCTGACAGAAATGCTGAAGAACAGCATCTTTAAGCGCCATTAAATTGACCCAAGGGTCACGGAGCGAAAAAATGAAACGCATGTTGTTTAATGCTACGCAGCAAGAAGAGCTGCGCGTGGCAATTGTTGACGGGCAAAGGCTCATCGACATCGATATCGAAACCACCGGACGCGAACAACGCAAGTCCAATATTTACAAAGGTGTGATTACTCGTATCGAGCCGTCATTGGAAGCCTGTTTCGTCAACTACGGTGAAGAACGCCACGGTTTTTTGCCTTTCAAGGAGGTGGCCCGCACCTATTTTAAGGAAGGTGTCGACGCCTGCAACACATCGATCAGGGATGCATTGCTCGAAGGCCAGGAAATCATGGTGCAGGTCGAAAAGGAAGAGCGAGGTAACAAGGGCGCGGCCCTGACCTCCTTCGTTTCTCTTGCGGGCCGTTATTTGGTCCTGATGCCGAATAATCCACGCGGCGGCGGTATTTCGCGTCGGGTTGAAGGCGAAGATCGTCAGGAACTGCGCGAAACTATGGATCAACTGGACCTACCAAGCGGCATGTCGGTGATCGCCAGAACTGCTGGCATTGGTCGCAATGTTGACGAATTGCAATGGGACTTGAACTATCTGATGCAACTTTGGCGCGCCATCGAAAGCGCTGGTAGAGAAGGTAAAGGCGCCTTCCTGATTTATCAGGAATCGTCGCTGGTGATCCGCGCGATTCGCGACTATTTCCAACCGAATATCGGCGAAATCCTAATCGATACCGACGAAATTCACGACCAGGCCCAGCAGTTCATGGCTCACGTCATGCCCGATATGGTGCATCGTGTAAAACGTTATCGCGATGACGTGCCGCTGTTCTCCCGCTTTCAGATCGAACACCAGATCGAAACAGCGTACTCGCGCAACGTGCCGTTGCCATCCGGTGGCGCCATCGTGATCGACCATACCGAAGCACTGGTTTCTGTCGACGTCAACTCGGCCCGTGCTACCCGCGGCAGCGACATCGAAACCACCGCGTTCAACACCAATTGCGAAGCGGCTGAAGAAGTTGCGCGTCAATTGCGTTTGCGCGATCTGGGGGGGTTGATCGTGATCGACTTCATCGACATGGGGAATTCCAAGAACCAGCGTGAAGTCGAAACTCGCCTGAAAGACGCCCTGCACTATGACCGCGCCCGCGTTCAGATGGGCAAGATATCGCGCTTCGGCTTGATGGAATTATCGCGACAGCGCTTGCGTCCGTCGCTGTCGGAAGGCAGTCACGTAACTTGCCTGCGTTGCAATGGAACAGGTCATATTCGTGATACCGAATCGTCCGCTTTACAAGTCCTACGTATCATCCAGGAAGAAGCTATGAAGGAAAACTCGGCAGCGATTCACGTCCAGGCACCAGTCGACGTCGCTGCTTTCCTACTCAACGAGAAGCGAGCCGAAATCCTGAAGATCGAGACGCGTCACCGCGTCGGTATCATCCTAATCCTGAACAAGCATCTGGAAACTCCGCATTACAAGCTGGAACGTCTGAAGCATGACGATACGCGCCTGGAAGAATCGCAGGCTAGCTATGCGATGGCAGAGAAAAACGATACTGACATCGGCTACAGCAAAAGTAAAAAAGAAGAGGGTCGTCCGCGCCAGGAAGCCGTTGTCAAGGGTATTGCGCTTGGCCAGCCGGCACCGATTGTCGAACGTAAGCCGGTGGTCGAGGCCGATCCTGCAGTCGCCGCGTCGGTAGCAAACAGCGTGGTGGAAGTGGGCTTCCTCAGCAAGATATTTGATTTCCTTTTCGGCAAGTCGGCAGTGCCGATAGTGGTTCCAGCGGCGACAACCGAAGCCGATGGCCCGCAACAGCGCGACCGTGGTGACCGCAACACTCGCGGCGGCCAGCGCGGCCGCAATCGTAACGGCCGCAACCGCTACCGTGGCGAAGAACACGATGACCACGTAAAGAAACCGGTAGTCGAAACCATGGAAGCGAAGACGCAACAACGTCCAACGCGCGAAGCAGACGAGTCGCGTGAACCGAAAGAGCCGCGCGACAACAACGAAAGCAAGTCGGAAGCACGCAACGAAAACCGTCGGGAACGCGGTGAGCGTCGACCACGTCAGCCGCGCGAAGAGCGCAAAGAAGTGGCCGTAGAAGCCAAGATTGATGAAGTCTTGCTGAAAAGAGGCGTTACAGCAGTCGCTGGCGTTGCCGCGACAGGCGTCGTCGAAGCGATAGAGCCAAATCAGATCGATGGCGGCGTGATTGAGACGAAAACCAGCGAGCAAGGTGAAGTTCCACGTCGTCGTCGCGGCGGTCGCAATCGTAACCGCCGTGATCGCGATGCTAGCGAAAGCTTGACAGAAGAGCTAGGAAATGACAAAGCGTATACAAATACGGCATCGGAAGCTGCTGAGGAAGCTGCGCCTACTGCTGTTGCAGTACCGTACAACGCTCCGGTTCGAGCCGAAGCCTCAAGCCACGCAAATAACGATGTACCGATGATGGCCTCCTCGGTACCGGCTTCGCAAGAAGTTGACGCTCCGACGATTGAAACGCCGATAGTACCGACTGCGATGTCGAACACAATTGCTGCATCGTTGGTTCCGCAATTGCTTCAATTGCAACAAGAGACAGTGGCGGTAGCCGCCTCAGTCGAGCCGACTTCGATCAGCGCGCCGGCTCCCATTGCAGCAACGCCGACAGCGGTCGAAGCCGAGTCTGCGCCGATCGTCCCAAGCATAGCGGCATCGACGCAGGATCAATTGGTCATGGCAGAAATCGCTGCGATTGTGGTTGACCGGCCGACAGCAGCAGCTCCAGTCCCTTTAAAGCCGGCTGCTGTGCCAGCGCTGGCCGAAGTCGACAATCTGCAAAATATGCTGGCCGCAGCTGGCCTAACACTAGCCGCAACCGATCCGACCAAGTTGCGTGCAGCCCAGGAAGCGAGTGCAAGCATTGTCGCCACGCCGCGTGTGCTGCGCCAGCGCAAGCCGTTGCCGCCGCAATCCAACGAATCGCTGCAACAGGTCGAAACCAAGCGTTCGCAGGGTTAAGCAACACAGCAGCGTCTTGCGCCGCTACTCTTGACGCGACGAAGTAAGATGGCAATACGACAAAGGTAGTCTAATACCCCCTTCGTCACGTCTCAAGCCAATGCGTGTGGCGTGGATAATGCCATGCCAAAGCTAAAAATTCATGCACATGGTATTTTGTAAACGTTACAACCGATAGAAAATGCTTGAACATCTTCTCATAAACACATCATGACTAAAAAGTCATACCGCTAATCGGTAGCCGTAGTTTTTTGCCGCTAACCTTGCCAGCCTGTTTGAGGCGCACGGCGTGCACAAAATCCGCATGACCAGCGGGGTGAGTTTCTAACGCGCAAGAGCATCGAGTGCCTGATCGAGATTCTGAGTGCGCTGAAGACGCCGAACGGAAAAGTGTCTCGACCTGACGCTGACCACCAACGATTCGCTTCTGGCAACGAAAGCCTGGTCATTAAAATGATAACAGCCTCAAACGAGTCACCGTGTCTCCCTCGATACATTCAAAGAAACCATATTCAACCGCATGAACGATGCTGACTTTTCGGTCTCGCAAGAATTGGATGGGCTCGATGTTACACTCCATCATTCGTGATTTCATTACGCCGGTCACGGAAGTTGAAAAAATCGCGTTGCGCAGCGTGCTAGGCCGGATTATGGCAAGAAATATCATTTCGCCGATCGCCGTTCCGGCACACTAATCTCGGCCACGCTCGATACCCTGATTTCGCGAGAGTTTGTCAATGGCGCAACAAACGATTCTGTCACCATTTCAGGTGATGTCGTCAAACCCGGCGCCAATCTACGTCTGGCCGGCGAAGACTTGAGATACGGCTCGCAGGTATTGCGTCGGTGCCATATTCTGCGTTCTGCGGCCGGTCCGATCTTGCCTTTCTGGCATCGCTGGACATCGCCAAAGGTTTGACGGCGTCGCTGTCGGCGACAGGCAGGCGCTGTTTTACGTCTTCCTGACAATCCGATGTGATGGTGTCGTTTTATTTCTTTGCGCGCGATGCGCTATTGCAGATGATGAGAACGCAAATTGCCGCGTTGCCGCCGATGCCAGCGATCACTGCCGTCAAGATCTGCAAGCGCTTAGATCGCACCCCGAATATCAGTGCGGCATCCTGGCCATGGCCGCTGGTCGGTACGATCTACCGCCGCGCCTAAAATTTCGGCATATTGCTCTTGATGACGGAAGCGGATTGCATGATCGTGCTGAGGCACGATCATGGCGACGCGATCTTGTTTGACGGGCTGATCTAAAAACCTAGATGAACCTCTTTTCTTCGTGCTAGCCAGCCGAAATGGCGACGATCAGTACGCTATTTCTGAGTAATATGACAATATCATGGTGGATCGCGCAGCACGGAGGTGCCGCCGATCTGGCTACTTTCAGCGTAGTCGTGGCTGCCGCTACCGGCAATTCGCTGCTACACCTGCCACCCCCAAGAGCGGCCAGATTCAGAGCCGAGTCAAGGATATCGTCGATCCGTACCAGGTCGGTTTTTCACCCAGATCCTACGCTGTCATCACATCAAGGCCACATTTTTATGGCCAATAAAAACCGTCAACGGAGATTACACATTCGATCCAGGCAGGGCGCTATTCTGGAGATCGTCGGTAGCCAACGGTCATGCGTTCGGCAGCCATACTTTCGATCATGTTTATGGCAAGCGCGATTTTCCTGACGAAAAAATCGAAATCAAGCCACAATTCGGCGACAGCGGTGGCAAGCTACAAGCCTGGACCGTGCAGCAGTATTACGATAAATTGAACCGCGCCGATCAACTCTTTCAGAGTTTGAGAGGTACACATATCGGTCGTTTCTGGAGCACACCTGGCGGTCATCTGACGCCGCACACGCTGGCCGTGGGCGAAGCGTGTGGCCAGGGCCGAGGCTGGATTTTCAAGCGACGAACTGTCGAGCGATAAATGGCCGAACCAGATGCTGCTCGAACACAGTTTGAGAAACTTGAAGGATGGCGATATTGCGATGGCCCATCAGGACATCTAGTCGCCTAAGAATCCTTGGTCACCGGCAGTGCTGGAGCCGCTGATCAGCGGATTAAAAAAAGGTTTCTGTTTTTCTCCACACTACGAGATCATCCGACCTACAAGGGCAACCTGAAAGGGCTGGTTGCGGTGTAAAAAGTAGAAAGGCACATATGGCATTATGATCGATATCTTAGTAAACTGGTTTTCCGGCGATCAGGCATGGTTGTTTCAGTCGATGGTGCAGCTGCTGATATTTCATGCAGGTTTAGCGAATACCTGGAGGACGCCTTCGATGGCGCTGAATTGTTTTTGAGCGGCATTGTGAGCTGATCTTGCTGTTTCTTGTGTTTGTGGCCGCTGGAAAGTGTGATTCCCGTACATGCAATTATCGATCGTCGCGCATGACCGCTCGATTTCCTCTACAATGTGCTGTATAGGGTCAGCGCATTTTAGGTCCTGGTATTTTTTATGATCGATTCATTGTTGGCAAAAGGAACAGAGTTGCTGTACCTGGACGGCTTCACCCCGTTAAACCTGGAAATTTTTTTACCTGGCGTTACCGACAAGCCGCTGCTGTACCTGCTGGTACTTGATTTCTGCAAGTACTGGTGTCACTGCGCGCAGCATGGCTTAGGTTGGTTGTTGGGCTTGTACAGTCTGCACCATATCCAGCAAGAACATGAACTTGTGGAGCGATGGTCTTAATTACCCGTTCGATGGCATGATGCACCACGTCACGATGGCGCTGGGGATCGGTGTCGAGCCGGCGGATTATGTACTGCTAGTATCGATCACGCGAATGATGCAAAGCCTGCGGCATTCCAAAATGCGGATTCATTCTAGCCTGATGAACGATGCCGTCATGATATCGCCATGGTTTCATCGTTGGCATCACGCAACTGGTATTGGCCATGATAGCAAAAGCAAGAGCACCTTGGGCGGTCATAACTTCGGTGTGCTGTTTTCATTCTGGGACAGCCTGTTCCGCACAGCATATTTTGGCAAGACCTTCGAGCATACCGGTTGGCATGATCGAGTGGCGATGGCCAACAGGCCGGCCGGCACTTTTGGCCACAGCAGTGGCTGGGACTGAAATGCATGGTCGAATTTTCCAGAAAGTCATCCCACTGATGCGCCCCATATTAATTTCCTTCGGCAGGGCTGTATTGTCGCAGCTGCATTACCGCATGCTGATGCCGACTTTACTGCCGTTTTTCTTGTCGATCCTAATCTGGGGACTGGCGCTGTGGTGGGGCTTGCAGCCGCTGATAGACTGGTTACAAAAGAATTACTTTGCTAGCAATGCTGGCATTGGTTTTGTCAATTACATTCCGGCCTGGCTCGGCCTGGGCGCACGCAAAACTGTCATAGTGCCGTGGCTGGCGCTGTGGCTATTGCTCCCATGGATAATCCTGACTGTACTGCTGTTTGTTGACGTATTCGCGTTGCCGGCAACCGTGCGACATGTCTGCTGCCGCCATTTCTCTGCGCTTGAACTGCGTGAGGGCGGCTCGCTCCTTGGCAGTATCTGGACCGCGTTTTCTGCTTTCTTGCTGTTCTGCGTGCTGTGGCTGGTGACCTTGCCGCTGTGGCTGATTTCGCCATTCGCATTATTAATCCCGCTGGTGTTGTGGGGTTGGCTAATCTACCGCGTGTTTGCCTACGAAGCGCTGGCGGCCCATGCCGACAAGCAAGAACTGCGGTCGATCTTGCGGACTCATCGCTGGCCATTACTGGTGATCGGTATCATTACCGGCGCCATGGGGGCTGCGCCAACTGTATTATGGCTGGGCGGTGCGCTGTTGCTGGTAGTTTTCCCTCTACTGGCGACAGGTTCGATCTTGTTATATGTACTGGTGTTTGTATTTACCGGTTTGTGGTTTGAATATTATTGTCTGGAAGCGTTAGCCAAGTATCGCTCTGCCGGTCAGGTATCAATTATTATAACCAAGAGAGATGATAGAGAGGAAATTCATTAACTGTTGAATACTTTAGATCCAAAGTGAAATCAACTTTCATACCCTAGTCAATATTCATGGGTAAGACGGTTGGCGACTGTTTCGAAGTTTTGCAACAAGGTTATTTTCATGTCTATATTTTCTTCATTTTCTGCAACTAAGCTGCGATCTTCATGACAATCGGACTCATCATAATCGGCGACGAAATTCTGTCTGGCAGGCGTGTCGATAAACATTTCCCTAAAATTCTGGAAATGCTGTCGGCGCGCGGCTTGAGCCTGAGTTGGGCAGAATATGTCGGTGACGATCCAGCCCGCATCACTGCCACCCTCAAGCGAACTTTCGACAGTGGCGATATCGTATTTTGCACCGGAGGCATTGGCGCTACGCCGGACGATCACACCCGTCAGTGCGCCGCGGCAGCGCTCGGTGTTCCGCTGCAACTGCAGCCGCAGGCGCGCGATAAAATCCGTGAGCGGATTGCCGATACCGTGCGCGATGCCGGGGGAGAGGTCGATTACGATACGCCAGATAACTTGCATCGGCTAAAGATGGGCGAGTTCCCGAATGGCGCCGACATCATTCCGAATCCCTACAACAAGATCCCGGGTTTCTCTATCCGCAACAGTAATGGCGGTATGCACCATTTTGTGCCGGGCTTTCCGGTCATGGCCTGGCCTATGTTAGAGTGGGTACTGGAGACCTATTACGTCGACCTGTTCCATCAGAATCCTCAACTAGAGCAATCGGTGCTGGTATTCGAGGCGATTGAGTCTTCACTGACACCGTTGATGGAAGTGATCGAAGCGGAATTTCCTCTGGTGAAGGTGTTCAGTCTGCCGCACGTCGGTCATGGGAATGCCCGGCCTCACATTGACCTGGGTGTCAAAGGTGAGGCGCTACAAAGCGCGGCAGCGTTTAAAAAAATTCTTGCCGGCCTGGATCAGATCAAAGCAGAATACCGTCCTGCGTAACTTCCGGGGGGGGTGTTACTCATATTTACTTAACCCATTGCGCTTTCCGCGAGAAATTCTGATGGTAATGTGCCCCCCGTATGATGGGCATCATATGTTCGGATTTTTATCCAAATGCGCGGATCGCGCTGCGCCCTCAACCTATCGTCGAGAAACAAGCCGCAGTGCGCACCGAAGCCAGTAAATTGTCGAACCAGGCAAAGCAGCAAGCACTGAGCTAGACCGACATGCTGAGCGATGAAGCGGCGGACGTCGCATTCATCCTGCAATCAGGTTTTGCCGATGTCCGCCTGCGTGCGGCGCAACGGGTACAAAGCCGAGAGGCATTGGAAAAGGTGATGCAAGCCTGCAGTAATACTGATCGGCGCGTGGCCAAATTGAAGCAAAGCAGATTGGATGGCGTGCGCCAGCAGTAATTAGTCACTTAAAAGGCTAGCACCAGCGTGACTCAGGTGCAGCGTCTTCTGAGATGCGAAGCAAGCGCCGCGCCGGCCTTACTCTTACCAGAATTTTATCAATTACGGACGACACTGGCTATGCGTCTGGTCGCTCTCAGGCAACTTTGTAGCGCACGGCCATCGGTTTTCTGGATAGCGTACGCAAATAACAACAACAAGCCAAGGCCGATGTTCACCATGTACCCCAAACGGCGGCACTGGACGTGCTGAAAGTGGAGATGGCGACCTGTCCCACTCATACCGAAGCCGCGACGTTGCCATGCGATCTTACAGCCGATTTCGCACAGGGAGCTCGAGTACTTCTCAAGATGCTAGTCGGTCTGCAGGAATATGAATACGTGCCGCAAACTCGCCGATCTCTGCTGACGACATGGGAGGGTACCACCGAAACCTTGCATCCCCAGGCATTAAAAAGTATCTGGTAGGCGTTGCCGCACTTGCCCTGCCCTGCCCTGTACTGGACGACGAAATTGTACGGCGCTATCAGGCAATTTCTGGAATTACACACGCCAGTGATCAGCAAGTCGGAAGAAATTCGAACGGCGCAAAAGACCGAGAAAGAGTTGGCTGACAATAGCAAATGGGGCCAATATTGCCGAGTGTTTGGACGAACTGGAGAAATCTCTGAAATAAGGTACCTTGCAGGCCGCGATGGATGTCGACAAAACCTTGCGCTCCATCGATTTCAGAGTCCATAAACCAAGTGCGGCGCAAATTAATCGTCTGACGCAGGTCTGCGGGCGGGAAATGAGCCATTTGTAAGGTTTGGCGCTCTGGGAGCGGTAATGTCTCGCACGAAGAGTTGACCGCGCAAAAAATCGCGCCAACCGAACTGGCGAAGAAGATCGGCAGCCCGCGAACTCGCCGAAAGTCGCTGGGAGTCAGCTCTAAATCGGCGCCAAAAGGTTTGTGAGAAACCTCGAAGTTGCCTACACCGCAGGCCTATGCTTCGGTCGCCGCACATTTCCAGCAGCAAGCCTGGGAGGACCTGGTTCCGATTAATCGTAGTGATAAAAAGTACTTGATAACACGTTTTCTGCAGCAATGCAGATGTTGCTAACGCCGCTGTCCTGGCAATAACGAAGCGAAATCACCAGTCGCGAAAGACTGATTAAGGAAGCGGCGCAACTACCCGCTAGCTAATCTCGGTAATTCCGAAAATGAAGGTGAATCCGACTTTAGGAAGCATTGCAGGTCGAGGTCCTGCAGACATCATTTAAAGACTGTACCATCGCAAGAAATATCCCAGAGCAACTGTTGATATCTGTGACTTGTCAATGCTGGAGTGAAGATGTACCAAATGGCGCGTTACAATCGTACCAATTCGGGTTAATGATCCTGTAAACGCTTCTGTGTAAATTCCACTGCATTATCAATGATCGTACTTTTGAATACGTACTTTGAATTGGATCATAAAGCGATTTAAGGTCATGCGCCAATTCTGGATCGGCATGTTCCATTTCTTCGCGGCTTGCGAGATGGCCAGATAAATAACCTNNTCACTGAGAAACAACTTTCGGTGCACCACTGCGCAGCGAATCACTCTCCGCCGCGTCGGCTCGGAAGCACTGGCAATATGCGACGTTAATACCACATTCGACAAATCCAGAAAATCTGGATGCAGAGCTGGTTCGTTCTCGAATACGTCGAGCCCGGCTGCTGCAATTTTGTGGTCGCGTAAGGCAGAAATCAAGGTCAGATCATCAACGATGATGCCACGCAGCCAGATTAACCAAGGCCACCGGCAGCTTCATCAATGCCAGCTCAGCGGCACCGACAGTGCTATGTGACTCCTTCGAATACGGCAGCATCAAAATCACATGGTCGGCTTGCTGCAACAACTTTTCCTTGCTGACGTAATGGATATGGTTGGTGGACACCTCCGGCTCTGGCGATAGCCGCGAACGATTGTGATACAGCACCTGCATATCGAAGCCCAGCGAACGTCGCGCAATCGCCTGACCAATGTATCCAATGCCGATGATACCAAGCGTGGCTGCCATACACATCGGCGCCAAGGAAGCTGCCTAACGCTATTGCTTCCAGTTCCCAGCCCTTCTTTCTTACTCAATGTTTCGATTCAGTAACCAGCCGGGCTGTCGCCATTAGCAACGTCCAGCAGAAATCGATATTAATCTCATCGAATACGTCCAGCGCGTTGGTGACCATCGCTGGCAGTGGCGATTACGCCATCCTTGTCACGCAACCGGAATGCCAGTTCAGTGCTGCTAAAAATACGATCGTCCCGGTTGCTCTCGACGTAAAAATACCGCTACAAGCCGGCGATCACCTCGGAGAACACCACACGCGCCATCACTATCTTTGGTTTCATGACTCAGCCATCAATGGAAGAAAATCAAGGTCATCGCCACAAACAGTGGCAACAGCACCATGCACGCCCACGCCATGTAGCCAAAGAAAGACGGCATGCGAATGCCATGCTCCTCGGCGATGGACTTGACCATTAAATTAGGTGCGTTACCAATATAGCTGTTGGCGCCCATGAATACCGCGCCGCAAGAAATCGCCGCCAGCGTTGCCACCAGTTTGGTCATCAGTTCGGCAGCGTCGCCGGATGCCGCGTTGAAAAAAACCAGATAGGTCGGCGCATTATCAAGGAACGACGATAGCAAGCCGGTGGCCCAGAAATACATGACATTGTTCGGCTGACCGTCGGCATCGGTGACGGCTCTGACCACCGCACTGAATGCACCGTGTTCGCCGGCGCGTAACATAGCAATCACCGGCGCAATAGTGACAAAGATTCCGGCAAACAATTTGGCGACTTCCAGAATCGGTCCCCAAGAGAAATTATTCCCTGCACGGGCGATCTTCGGCGTCAGCCACAACGAGATCAGGACCACAACGATCAACAAACCATCGCGTAGCAGATTCTGTAATTCCACCGTTGTGCCGTAGATATCGTAGCTGATTCCCGGTTTCCAGAAGCTACTCATCAGCACCAGCATCACTCCCGCGCCGAGCAGTACAAAATTAATTTTTCCTTCGAAATAAAATCTAGCATTGTCTGGAGTCGGATCCAGCGCTGGCGGCAGTTCTTTTTCGCGGTTGTGGAAATAGTGGCGGTCGAGAAAATAAAAAATTACCAATAGAGAGCCCCACATGAACATAGTTTCACCAAAAATGTTCTTGAAGGTCCAGGAAAAATCGATACCCTTCAGAAACCCTAGGAACAAAGGTGGATCGCCGAGCGGGGTCAAGGCACCACCTGCATTGGCAACCAGGAAAATGAAAAATACGACGATGTGCACCACATGCTTGCGGTTGTCGTTGGCCCGGATCAACGGCCGGATCAGCAGCATGGAGGCACCCGTGGTGCCAATCAGACTGGCCAATACGGTACCGAGCGCAAGTAAGCTTGTATTCAGGGCCGGCGTACCGTACAAATTACCACGCAGACATATCCCGCCTGCGACTACGAACAGGGTGGTAAGTAATATGATGAATGAAAAATACTCTGCCAGGAAAGCATGCAGGACACCGGCTGCAGCTGTTGGCACGCCGAATTCGAACGCGCATGGCATCAGGAATGCCAACGACCAGATCGCTGCAATCTTGCCAAAATGCTGGTGCCACAAAGCCGGCACCAGCAATGGCCCCAGCGCGATCGACAACAGAAGGCCCATGAATGGCACGCCCCACCAGATGGGTAATTGACTGCCATCAAGTTCCGTGGCCTGGGCCGCCAACGGCAGGAATGCGATCGAGATAGCAAGTATTTTCTTATGCAATGTAGTCTTCCAAATAAGCGAATGGATGGGTATCAACCGGCATTTTAATCGGTAACTATTGCCAATAAAACAAACGCCGTTATGCTAACGTCGCCGGATCGACGATCTGTAAAATCTGTCGCAGGTAATTCAACTAGACCTGGTCGTCGCACATGTTCTTGGCTGGCGTATCCGACAGCTTGGCCACCGGCTGACCGTTGTAACGTAACATCTTTATGACGATTTGCAGCAACAAATATTTGAGGTCGTTGATCGGGTTCGTGCCGACTTCGAAAACAATCCGGGAGAGCTCCTTGAAGCGCAGGTACAGTTCATTCGACTTTGTCGAAATCGAGACTATCAAAAAACACTGCCATCTTGGTGGCGGGGTCGACGCGATTGTCTTGGTAATGTTGAATGAGGTGCTCATCTCATTCAAATAGATCACCTGAATCGTGGCGCGCACCATTGAACAATTTACAGGAATACAAATAGAAATCGTGCAGGAAAGTACCCATACCATAGATAAGTTCGTAACAGATGCAACAGATCTGCATACGTATAAAAGTTAGGTTTGATGATTCGATCACGCCATACCTCGCCCCTGAGTTTCTGGTTTAATGCCTCGCATCTTCTCTCACCTGTCCGACGTCGAGCCACGGCTTGCCCCCTCATCTGTCCGGATCGTGATAAGGTCCGCTCGATCCCCCCCATTGGTAAGCTGTTAAGACTGAAGCGCGAATTGATGGCATTGAAATATGCCCGGGTTCGGGAAAACTGGCGAATCGGCTGCCAGCGCACCGGTTGTTGCGGGATACTAATGAAGTTCCATCAGCATGCTGATGGAACAGATATGGAAAGCTGCAAAATAGAGTTTCATGGGAACATTCGATTACGAGGAAAGAGTTGGCGCTGCTACCAGCACAATAACAACAAAACTGGAGTGGTTGCAGCATAAAAAATTATCTACATCCACGCGAACCATTAATACACTCGGCAACAATGCGGCGGAGATCGGCCCTTTTGCTACTTTTGCTGTGATAGCCTACTTCCAGACTGCTAAGAGCTAATAGTTTCGCACCATGTTGCAGCCAGTCGGCATGTTAGGGGCGTTGCGCGATGCTCCTTGCGGATAAGAATCCTGTGGCGCTACCAGATTGGCACCTTGTGCGCGCTTGATTTGCTGCTGCAGATCAGTGCAATGGTGCGTGGCATTCTGACTGCAAGATAATCAGTTGGCGTTACGTACTGACAAGGTTGATGGGTAAAAATTTTATCTTACTCTCCACATACCACTGAATTTTTTACGTCAACTACCCCGTTTCTGATCCACGCTACGGGTGATCCGGCTCAAAGCAACACCAGTGGGCCTAAGGTCAGCGCTGCTGAATTTGTACATCGATCTGGTTGATGGGGTATCCCACCAGGACCACGTCCGAAGGCTGCGGCTACATCACAGCTTGGACAACGATCATTACCTGCTCGTCCGACTACATCGAGATCAGACTGCAAATACCGGCAACTCCAGGATACGCTTCGATTGGCTGTCAGAAGCACCGCAATAAAAGCCAGAGTCAGTCCAGCCAATGCGACGACATCGCTCGCCGGCGATCACCATTAGCTCCGATCGTCTGGTTTTGCGAAGTCATCGCATGAAAATGCCTTCATCACCACCGATATAACCAGTACGCCAAGTGCAACAAGCGGGTTGCTGATCAGATCGGGATGACTCAGGTGTTCAATACCCATCAGCGCAGCTCCGAAAACGCGCCACCGACAAAAAATAACAACAGTACCACCACTATCTGCCAGCAGGGCACCAGAGCCGGTGAAAAGTGCTGTAGCAAACCTGGCCAGCGCGATCCAGCCATTGATGGCACCAAGCGCATAGAAAATGGCTTTGGTGGAACTTTCAGAAGAACACTAAATGATGGTACTACGGAAACAAATAGCCTGACGATAGTAACTTTAGAAATTCCGAGCAAGACTCAAGCATCGGGACCGTTTCATGCTTGCCAAATATCTTCGCCACCGCAATCCTG
>DCSW01000093.1 GCA_002325825.1 Collimonas sp. UBA1456 | reverse complement strand
ACAGATTATTGTCGCAACACAATCTGGAAATTGCCTTGATCATTGAGCGAGGTTGATCTCACTGCTGTTGTTCTGGTCTTATTGATGCATGACACCGAGTTGCCAGGCAAAAAACACCACCAGACCGGCCGCGATGGTCAGTAATTGCCGCCTTGTCCCCACGCACACCAGCACCGCAGCAATGGCCGCGATCAGTTGAGGATTATGCCAGCTCAGTTCCATGCCATCACCATGCGGCGCCAGCACCATCGGCACGATAATCGCCGTCAGCACAGTGACCGGGACAAACACCAGCGCTTCCTTGAGCCAGATCGGAAACACCACGCGATCGCCGAGAATAAAGATGAACGCCTTGGTGAAAAAAGTGATCACGGCCATGCCGATGATGGTCAGGGTGTACGTCATGCATTACTCCTTGCAGCTCGAATGCACGCCAGCCAATGCGAAGACGCTAGACCGGCGGCGACGCCGGCCGTCGTCGCCGCCATCAACCCTAATTTATATGGAAGGTCGCGCAGCAGCCAGGCGCTGACACCGGCAGCAATGGCCGCCGCTAGCTGTGGTTTGCAAAACAGTTGCGGAACCACGATGGCGATGAAGGTCGCTACCATCGCAAAATCCAGTCCCAGTGTCCGCAATTGAGGAAACGCCACACCAAACAACAGGCCTACCAAGGTCCAAAACTGCCAGTTGCCATACATTGATAAGCCAGAACCGAGAAAATACCAATGGCCATGCGGCGTATGGGTGTGTTTCAGATAAAAGGTATTCATTACCGCAAAGGTTTCATCGGTCATCAGGAAACCGAGAAACCAGCGCCAACGCGCCGGTAAATGGCTGACATGCGGCAGCAAGGTTGCTGCATAGAGTATGTAGCGCAGGTTGACGATAAAGGTCGCCATCCAGATCGCCAGCATACCGGCCTGCGCGGCGGCCAGGCCGATAGCAATGAGCTGACTGGAACCTGCGAACACACTGAACGACATGAACTGGCCTTGCCACAGCGCGAGCTGGCTAGCCGCCACCAGCGCTCCGGAAATTATCCCGAAAGGCGCAGCGCCGATCAGCATCGGCAAGGTGTCGCGTGCGCCGGCGGCGAAACTGGAAAGCGGGGTGAGATGCGGCATGCATGATTCCTTGTTTATCCTGACATATTACAGTCAGGAGCTTCTTTGCGCAATACATATAGAGATAGATATGTAAATCGATGTGTTTGTATTGTCACCGGCTCAGCGGGTAGGCCGCATACCGGTGCACCCAGATAAGCATGACTATCAAAAAGATAGTGCAGTCGTTTGAGAACCTTCTGAAGAGCAATACTAATAAGGCTTTGGCGGATATTTTGCATAGCCCATATTTTTACAGATTCTTGTCGGAACACAACCCTTGGCTGATGTAGGCCGCAGTTGAAGCCGGCAGCGAAAAGGCCAGTCTGATGCAACTGCTGGAGATTTCCGACAAGGCCATCGGCGTATAGATTTCCATTGGTGGCGAATCGTAACTGGTGCCGATGGATGAAATGAGCGTGATCACCGCGCCGTATGAAGTCAACGGCAAAATTGCGTCGGCACACTGGGCGTAATAGGTTCTACTCACATGGCTTACGAGCGAGTGATCCTGATTGTCAATATCACGGCGAAATTGTTGTCGCTCGGGATGGGTCACAGTTGGTCAAGGCTAGCGCTCAACCTTCGCACGCAGCCTTTTTATTGTATTATGGCAATTATGGCAATGTCCGTATAGCGCCAGCGCGTGGTCGGCGATTTCAAAGCCATACAGCTCGGCTACGATTTTTTGGCGTTTTTCAATTTCTTCGTCATAAAACTCTTCGACCAAACCGCAATCCAGACAAACCAGATGGTCGTGGTGCGAACCTTCGTTGAGCTCGAACACGGCCTTCCCGATCTCAAAGTGGTTGCGCTGAAGCAGTCCTGCTTGTTCGAATTGCGTCAATACGCGATAAACAGTTGCCAGACCAACATCAAGATTATCTTTTAGCAAAATCTTATAGATGTCTTCAGCGCTCAGATGGCGTACTTCGCTATTCTGAAAAATTTCCAGGATTTTCAGTCGTGGTAGTGTGGCTTTGAGGCCGCTGGCTTTCAGTTCAGATGGATTGTTCGGCATATTTTGGTCATAAATTGATTATTTGCTTTATCATATAGCGTTTTAGAACAATTGCTCAATCAACTGAAAATCCTTATGCAAGTGTTGCTCTCTCCTGCCCGTATATTTGCTTTGACAGTTGCAGTTGTCTTGATGGCCACTCTGGTCGGCTGCGCCTCGAAAAAACCCATGATCGACAGCTCTACGCTAGCTGCGCCTGCCGGTAGCGATGCTGCTTTGACTTCGGCGCCGGTCAACACGGACGATAGCAGCAGCGGCGTCCAGACCGTCAAGCACCACCGCTTCCTGGGCATTTTTTCGCCATATCGTATCGATATCCAGCAAGGCAACTTTGTTTCCAGAGAAATGCTGGTACAGGTTAAAGAAGGCATGACTCGCGAGCAGGTGCGTTTTGCGCTGGGCACTCCGTTGCTGACGGATATTTTTCATGCGGATCGCTGGGATTATGTATTCCGCTTGCAAAAAGGCAATGGCGAAGTCACCTTCAGCAAAGTTACCGCTTTCTTCAATGGCAATCTGCTGAGTCGGATCGAAGGTGGCAATCTGCCGACCGAAACCGATTACCTGGCTCGGATTTCCGGCGGCGCAGCGGAAGCCAAGAAGAGTTTCAAGAATGTTGAGATTGAACCGGTAGTGCCGGTCGTGCCCGCGCCTTCGGAAAACTGATTGCTGTCTGCTGTCTTTTGCAGGAATGAACGCAGACATCGCCGCACTGCGCACTGCGCACTGTGTCGTTAGTAACTGTATTCGATCAACCTGCAAGTTAATAACAGACTGCATACTAAAAAACCAAATAGACGTACAGATCATCGATTGAATAATGACTCAGATGAAAATTGCAGTTGCAGGTGCTTCGGGGCGCATGGGGCGCATTTTGGTAGAGGCCATCCAGAACGCCGATGATGCTGTGTTGTCCGGCGCGCTTGACGTGCCGGGCGCGCCCGAGCTGGGCGCCGATGCCGCCGCGTTTCTCGGTCAGCCCGCCAACGTTCTGATTGAATCCGATCTGGCCAAAGGCCTGGCTGATACCGACTACCTGATAGATTTCACCCGACCGGAAGGAACGCTGAAGCATCTCGAGTACTGCGCTGCCCACGGCATCAAGATGATCATCGGCACCACTGGTTTCGACGAAGCAGGCAAGGCAGCGATTGCCGCTGCGGCCAAGAAGACGGCGATTGTATTTGCGCCCAACATGAGCGTCGGTGTCAACGTCACAATGAAGTTGCTGGAACTTGCAGCCAAGAGTTTTTCCCATGGTTACGACATCGAAATCATTGAAGCGCATCACCGCCACAAGGTCGACGCGCCATCCGGCACGGCATTGATGATGGGCGAAGTGATTGCTAACGCACAGAGCCGCGAACTGGATGATGTGGCGGTCTACGTGCGCGAAGGCGTTACCGGTGAACGCGATCCGTCATCTATCGGCTTTACCGCTATTCGCGGCGGCGATATAGTCGGCGATCACACCGTTCTGTTTGCCGGCATCGGCGAACGCATTGAAATCACGCATAAGTCTTCCAGCCGCGTCACTTACGCTCACGGCAGTCTGCGCGCAGCGCATTTCCTGTGCGACAAGCGCAGCGGCTTGTTCGATATGCAGGATGTGCTAGGCCTGCGTTGCAATACCAATGAAACCGAATCGGTAAAATTGACTTTCACCGATTGCGAATAGACAGCGGGACATGGTTTTCACCAAGGTGATGCGGGCTTTACAACGAACACTTTGTTCGGATCCATGACATGGATCAATCTCTCGGACTGGCACGATATTGGGCGCAAACTGACGCGGTTTCTTGCTCTGTGGCTTACTTTCTGGTGCTGATGTCGCTTGTCATCTAGTTTTATATCTTGTCGAAAACCTGGAGCTCATGGTGCATCCGCCACAGTACGGCGGCGATCGACGATTTCTGGCAAGCCTCGACGCCGGAAGTGGCGATTCTCGGCATCAAGTCTTTTTAAGTATTTTGATACCGAAAATGTCTATTTGCCATTGGCCGGTCAGGCCGCCGCATTGCTGAATGCAGCATCCGACCCGGGCGAAACTAATCACGCGTACTCTGCGCCGTGAAGTCAACCGTGTTTCCTCGCTCGTAAAAAGCGGCCTGACCTTGCTGGCATCGGTTGATTCTACCGCACCGTTCGTCGGCTTGTTCGGTACGGTCTGGGATATTTATCACGCGCTGGAGGCGGTTTCCAGAAGCGTGATCATACAAATCGATAAAATCGCCGGGGCCCGGTCGGCGAGGCACTGATCATGACAACGTTGGGCCTGGTGGTGGCGATCCTAGCGGTGCTGGTCTGTAACGCGCCTTCACCAGCGTCAACCAGATTACACTGCTCGAGCTGGACGCCGTTGCGCACGACATGCGCGCTTACCTGACAACCGGAAGTCGGATCGGCAAGTAGATTGTGGTCATCCACAAATAGCGACTAACAGGAGTTGAACCATGGCTTTCGGCGGCTTCAACGACAATCAGAATCAAGGATTGTGTTGCGACAATAATCTGT
>DCSW01000036.1 GCA_002325825.1 Collimonas sp. UBA1456 | reverse complement strand
GTTTAGTTACGATCTGGTTGAACATCGACAACTGAGCTTCCAGTTCTTTCATCCGCTTGAGCTCAGAGGCTTCTAGACCCCTGCATCGGCCTCTTTCAGAATCACCACTATCTGGCTCTCACTAAATCGCGACTTCTTCATGCCAATCCCCCCCCTATCGCTTAATAATGCCCATCCGATTTCTGACCAAGGCGCTCCAGGAGACGTATTTGAAGCCTATTACGTAACATGTGAACGATGGCACAGCTGGATGCGAGTCTCAGAATATTCAGGACCATCAATTCCTTTTATCGTCCATGTTGCCGCCTAACGCCAGGTAAATCGCTTTATGGATGACGTGCAGCTTGTCTCTGATTTTGATGACGATGCAATCCAAATAAAGAAAATTGGGGTAAATCGAATCGAACGGACGAGATTGCCACTGGGTGATTTGCTCAAGCACCGAATCCGATGCTTACGCACCAGTTGTGGCTCGAAACTAGCATCATGGTGGCGTGGCATCAGTATTTCTACCTCGACATGCGTGCCTTTGATTCGNNTGTTTGCACCATTCTTGTCATAGCCTAGATGCTATAGCATTGAGATCTGTCTCAGTATTAATATCCTTGAACTATCGGATTGGACCGTGCATATCTACATAAACTTATTTACAGGATCGCAAGTTTTTTACCGCTACATCCAGATGCATTGCCGAAACAAGTGGCATAAATTATATTAATGTGACACGTGGAAAGGTGCGCGCACCTCACCAAAACGATGCAAGTCCAATACAAAGCGTTGACACGACCTGATATTTAAAATACAAAGGGAAATTTATTTCTCTCTCTCCCCCTCCCCCGCTAAGCATTTATTCAACCAACTGCGGCCGCTCCATCTTGGGCTTCAGCAGATTGAGTATCTGCTCCAATTCGTGCCGCACTTCGACAAAGTTGACCTCGTCTTGCCGCAACTCAGGAGTCATCACCCCAACCTCGGTGCTAAGACGACCATCGAGCTTGTTGCGCGCGCCACTGATAGTGAAGCTGTGCCCGTATAACAGTTCGCGAATGCGACGAATCAACAACACTTCGTGATGCTGGTAATATCGGCGATTACCGCGGCGCTTGATGGGCTTAAGTTGCGTGAACTCTTGCTCCCAATAACGCAGCACATGCGACTTCACGCCGCACAGTTCGCTGACTTCGCCGATAGTAAAATAACGCTTGACAGGAATCGGCGGCAATACGACCAGTTCGGACTTACTAATACGATCGTTCATGAATTAGCTTGAAGGACGGCAGTGAATTGCCGAATCGGTTTCATACTGGCAGTATCAACCATGTCTTTGAGTTTTTGACTAGCGTGAAATGTGACCACGCGACGGGCGGTAATCGGAATTTCTTCCCCGGTCTTCGGATTGCGGCCAGGACGTTGCGGTTTATCGCGCAGCTGGAAGTTACCGAATCCGGATAACTTCACCGATTCGCCACGCTCCAATGCATTACGAATTTCATCGAAAAATGTCTCAATCATGTTTTTCGCTTCGCGTTTGTTGAGTCCGACCTGTTCGAACAACAGTTCAGCCAGTTCCGCCTTAGTCAAGGTCGGCAGATTCTTTTCTGCCTGAGAACGAGCTTGGGCCTCAAGCATGGCTCGGTTCAGATCGGCATCCAGAACAGATTCAAATCGTACAGTGTGCATATTGTTCATTTTGTGGCTGCGCCCCTGTATTTTTGTCAGTGTTGCTGCAGTTTTTACAATCAATTAACGCTACTAAAATCTGGATCAAGCACGTAATTTTGCTGTCGGGACCTTACTGATAGCAGCGATTAAAGCGGACATTGCGGCTTCTACCGTGTCATATTCAAGGGTGTTTTCAGTATCTTGCAAGGTAAAACGGAAAGCAAGACTTTTTTCATCATTCTCCAGCCCCCCAAGATAATATTCATCAAATAAAACAATAGTTTGCAGAATTCTACATACTGGGTTTTCTTGCTTCTCAGTAGCAAAAATATCCAGTAAATTCTGTGCACTGATCGTTTGATTGACAACCACAGCAAGGTCGCGCACCACCGCCGGAAACTTCGAAATCTCGACATAAGCAGGCACTTGTCGTTGCTGCAACGCCAATGCATCGACTTCAAACAGAACCGGTGCCAACGGCAGGTCGTATTTCTGCTGCAGACGCGGATGCAGCTCGCCGATAAACCCGACTACCTGATCGCCCAGAAACACCTGTGCCGAACGCCCAGGATGCAAGGCCGGATGCACCAGTTTGGCAAAGCGCAACGCAGCCGGCGCGAACAGAGCTTCCAGATCAGCCTTAACATCGAAAAAGTCAACATTGCGGCTGACCTGCCCCCACTGCTCTTCCGCTTGCGAACCGTAGGCTAGTACCACCACCCGCTTCGGCTGCTTGTAGCCAACCACGGCCAGCGGACCATTCTGTACTTCTGGATCGCGCGAATAAACCGCACCGATTTCAAAGATACGGACCCGGTTCAGCTTACGATTCAGGTTGTACTTGACGTTAGCCACTAGGCTACCAATCAGGGTCGAACGCATCACGCTCAACTGGCTGGTGATCGGATTGAGCAATTTGATCGGCTGCAGATTGCCGGCAAAATCGGCCTCCCAAGCTTCCTCGACAAAGCTGAAATTAATCACTTCCTGATAATCCAGATCAGCCAGCTGACGGCGAATCGTGAACAATGAACGCTGCTGCTCCGGCGCGATAGACATCTCGTTCGGCGCCACCGGCGGCAAGGCCGGGATATTCTCAAAACCGTAGACGCGGGCAATTTCCTCGATCAGATCTTCTTCAATTGCGATGTCGAAACGATAGGACGGTGGCGTCACCGAGAACACACCGTTTTCCTGAGTGAATGCCAAACCCAGACGGCTGAAGATATCGCTGATCTGACTATCCGACAATGGCACGCCGATTACCTTGATGGCACGTGAAGTTCGCACGCTGACTGGATCACGTTTCGGCAGATTAACGCTTTGATCGTCAATCTGACCGACCCTGGTTTCCGGCGTACCGCAAATCTCCAGCAGTAATGCAGTGATGCGTTCGATATGCTCGACCGTGGTCGCAAAATCTACACCGCGTTCGAAGCGATATCCGGCATCGGTCGAGAAATTGAAGCGACGAGCGCGCCCCTGAATCGCTTGCGGCCACCAGAACGCTGCTTCCAGATAGATATTCTGTGTCTCCAGCGACACCGCAGTAGCATCGCCACCCATGATACCGGCCAGCGACTCGATCTGCCGGTCGTCGGAAATCACGCCGATCCAATCGTCGATTACCACCGTGTTGCCGTTCAACAGTTTCAGCGTTTCACCCGACTTGCCCCAACGTACATCAAGGCTGCCATGGATCTTGTCCAGATCGAATACATGGATCGGACGACCCAGTTCCAGCATCACGTAGTTGGAGATATCTATCAGCGCCGAAATCGGCCGTTGGTCACTTCGCTCCAGGCGCTGTTTCATCCATTGCGGTGTAGCTGCCTTGGCATTCAAGCCGCGGATCACGCGGCCGGAAAAACGACCGCACAGGTCCGGCGCAGAAATCTTGACCGGCAATTTCTCATCGATCGTAGCGATGACTTTTTTGAATATCGGTTGCTTCAACGGCGTACTGGTTAGTGCCGAGACCTCACGCGCAACACCCAGAACAGACAGGCAATCTGCCTTATTCGGTGTCAGCTTGATGGTGAACTTGAGATCGTTGAGAGCGTAGTAGTCACGGAAATCCTGACCGACCGGAGCATCGTCAGGCAACTCCAGCAAACCGCCATGCTCTTCCGACAATTTCAATTCGCGCGCCGAACACAGCATCCCTTCCGACTCGACGCCACGCAGCTGATCGAGCTTGATCTCGAACGGCTTGCCATCGACACCCGGCGGCAGCACCGCACCTACCAATGCGCAAGGCACTTTCAGACCCAGACGCACATTCGGCGCTCCGCAAACGATATTCAGCAAAGCACCGGTACCAGCGTCGACCTGACAGACATTCAGACGATCGGCATTCGGATGCTTGGTGATCTCGACCACCAGGCCGACCACGATATTGGTAAAGGGTGACGCAACCGGCTCGACCTCTTCCACTTCGAGACCAGACATCGTCAGCAGATGGGACAATTCGTCCGAAGTCATCTTTGGATCGACCATGGAGCGCAGCCAGCTTTCAGGAAATTGCATAGGTAACACCTTCAAAAACCTGTATCAGAATTTTAGGTTACCATTCAGCGCCCTCAGAGAGCTCCACCTTCTGAGTCATTTTCGCACACGCGGAAATGACTCAGAACGATGCTCCTATTGATGCTGAACGGCGACAGTCTAATTAAATTGTTTCAGAAATCGCAGATCACCTTCGTAGAATAGGCGTAGATCGTTGATGCCATAACGCAGCATGGTCAAGCGCTCGATACCGGAACCAAACGCGAAACCGATGAACTGTTCCGGATCGAGGCCCATGTTACGCACCACATTCGGGTGTACCTGGCCAGCACCGGATACTTCCAGCCAACGGCCTTTCAGCGGACCGCTGCCGAAGGCGATGTCGATCTCGGCCGATGGCTCGGTGAAGGGGAAATACGACGGACGGAAACGCACTTGGAGATCGTCGGTTTCAAAGAATACCTTGACAAAATTTAGGTACACGCCCTTGAGGTCAGCGAAACTGATATCGTCGGCAATCCACAGGCCCTCGACCTGGTGGAACATCGGTGAATGCGTCGCGTCGCTATCGACTCGATAGGTACGGCCCGGCGCAATCACCTTGATCGGTGGCTTGTTCATGCGCGCATAACGGACCTGCATCGGGCTGGTATGGGTGCGCAGCAGCAGTTGCTTGCCGTCGATGTAGAATGTATCCTGCATCGAGCGCGCCGGATGATTTTCTGGGCTATTGAGTGCGGTAAAGTTGGTCCAGTCAGTTTCGATTTCGGGGCCATCGGCCACATCGAAACCGATAGAGTGGAAAATTTCTTCGATACGCTGCCACGATCGCATCACCGGATGGATGCCGCCGACACTGCGGCCACGGCCCGGCAAGGTGACATCGATTGCTTCTGCGTCCAGGCGCTCTTGCATCTGGGAGATGGCCAGGGCGTCACGGCGCGCGTTCAGCGCGACTTCAATCTGCTCCTTAGCCTGATTGATAGCTGCGCCCTGCGCCTTACGCTCATCCGCGGCCAGCTTGCCAAAGCCCTTCATTTTCTCGGTGAGTTGGCCGATCGTACCCAGATATTTGGCTTTCACATTTGCCAGCGCGGCGGCATCAACTGCAGCAGCGAAATCAGCTTGGGCTTGCGTTACTAGTTGTTCTAGGGAGTTCATGCAGTTTTCCCGCTAGTTAGTTTTAATATTGTGGGGCTGAGTTTAAGAGCCACCGTAGCGTGGCGAATTACACGGTCTGTGCGACTCTGTTTCAAACTGACTAAAACAGAATGTTAAAAAATAAACGGGGCATAAGGTATTGACCTCTGCCCCGCTCGGGATTGCCACGCCGCGGACTGCTGCACGGCTTGGCAAAACTACATAAGAAACTTACGCAGCGATTTTAGCCTTGACCTGATTGACAATTGCAGCAAACGCTGGCTTGTCCATCACTGCCATATCGGCCAGAACCTTACGGTCCAGTTCGATCGAGGCACGCTTCAGACCATTCATGAATACGCTGTATGTCATGCCATGCTCGCGGGAAGCGGCGTTGATACGAGCGATCCACAATGCACGGAATACACGCTTCTTGTTACGACGGTCACGATAAGTGTATTGACCAGCACGCATGACTGCTTGCTTGGCAACACGGTAGACTTTACTACGACGACCGCGGTAACCCTTAGCAAGAGCTAGAATCTTTTTATGACGGGCATGAGCTGTAACCCCACGCTTTACTCTAGGCATAGTAACTCCTTAATAGTGTGAGGTTAAGCGTTTGGCATCATGCGGGTAACGGAAGCCATGTTCGTTTCATGGACAGCGACGGAACCGCGCAATTGACGTTTGTTCTTGGTAGTTTTCTTGGTCAGAATATGGCGCTTGAACGCTTGACCGCGTTTAACAGTACCACTAGGACGCACACGAAAGCGCTTTTTGGCGCTGCTCTTCGTTTTCATTTTTGGCATGACACTATCTGTCTTCTCAAGACAGCTCCTTTTTTAACATGATTGCATGTGGCAACAATTTGTCGCGCTTGGATACCTGCTCTCACTTGTTTAAACCCAGCTGCACAACAACTACAGCCAGATTGCGCAGCGGGATCTAGCCTACTGCTTTCTGGATGTTTTGCCAAGATAGTCTGGCATCCACCGCAAAACTTGATCAGTTGGATACAAAGTCGCACCGGCAAGGGTAATTTGCCCCGGCTCAATTAAACTTTGCCCGCAACTTGTTATTTCTTCTTCTTCGGGCAGATTATCATGATCATCTGCCGCCCTTCCATCTTCGGCCACTGCTCGATCTGTCCGTACGGCTCCAGATCTGCTTTCAGACGCTCCAACATGCGCATACCGATGTCTTGGTGAGCCATCTCACGACCGCGAAAACGCAGTGTGATCTTGACTTTATCTCCGTCCTCGTCCAAGAAGCGAATCAAATTGCGCAGCTTGATGTTGTAATCACCATCATCAGTACCCGGACGAAATTTGACTTCCTTGACCAGAATGACCTTCTGCTTCAGCTTGGCTTCGTGCGCTTTCTTCTGCTCTTGGTACTTGAACTTGCCGTAGTCGATTAAGCGAGCTACCGGTGGCTGTGCCGTCGGTGCGATTTCCAGCAGATCAACGTTTGCCTCTTCCGCCAAACGGAAGGCCTCCGCCAGACTGACGATACCGAGTGCTTCGTTCTCGACACCGGCTAAGCGCAATTCTGGTGCAGTAATTTCGCCATTGATGCGATGTGACTTGTCCGTAGCTATTATAGTTTCCTTTAAAAATAAAATAATTAAGCTGTATTCTTACGCCCCGTGTCTCCCTGTTTAGGCTTTGTTTGCCACCTCGTTCTTGAGGCGCTCAACCAATACCTCGACAGGCATCACACCAAGATCAATATTGCCCCGCGCTCGCACGGCCACTGTGCTTGCATCGCGCTCTTTATTACCGACAACCAGTATATAAGGCGGCTTCCGCAAAGAATGCAGCCGTATTTTATAGGTAATCTTCTCACTACGCAAATCGATCTCTACTCTAAACCCTTGTTTTTTCAGCGTTTGTGCAACATTCTGAACATATTCCGCTTGCGCATCAGAAATATTCAAAATAACAACTTGAACAGGCGCAAGCCACAACAACATCGCACCAGCGTAGTTTTCGATTAGAATGCCAATAAAACGCTCTAGCGAACCGACAATCGCCCGATGCAACATGACAGGCACCTTACGCCCATTGTCTTCTGTTACATATTCCGCGCCAAGACGGCCAGGCATCAAGAAGTCGACCTGCATGGTGCCGCACTGCCAGGAACGGCCGATCGAATCTTTCAGATGGTATTCAATTTTCGGACCGTAGAATGCACCCTCGCCCGGCAACTCTTCCCATTCGACACCGGAAGCCCGAATCGCTTCACGCAAGGAATTCTCCGCCTTGTCCCAAACCGCATCTTCACCAACCCGTTTTTCCGGACGCAAAGATAGTTTGACCACCACCTCGGTAAAGCCGAAGTCGGCGTACACCTGGCGCACCAGCTTGTCGAATACGACAACTTCGCCCTGCACCTGCTCTTCAGTGCAAAAGATGTGGCCGTCATCCTGAGTAAAACCGCGCACCCGCATCATGCCATGCAAAGCACCCGAAGGCTCTTTACGGTGGCATTGCCCGAATTCACCGAAGCGTAGCGGCAGTTCGCGATAGCTATGTAGATTAGAATTGAAAATCTGGATATGACCAGGGCAATTCATCGGCTTCAGCGCGTAACTGCGGTTTTCCGATTCGGTGGTAAACATGCCTTCGCGATAGTTATCCCAATGTCCGGTCTTTTCCCACAACGAGCGATCGAGAATCTGCGGCGCCTTGACTTCCTGATAGCCGTTGTCGTTATAGATACGACGCATGAATTGCTCGACCTGCTGCCAGATGATCCAACCTTTTGCATGCCAGAAAATCAGGCCAGGCGCCTCATCCTGAAAATGGAACAAATCGAGCTCGCGTCCCAGTTTGCGGTGGTCTCGCTTTTCCGCTTCTCCCAGAATGTGCAAGTACGCCTCCTGTTCGTCTCTCTTGGCCCAGGCAGTGCCGTACACCCGCTGCAACATTTCGTTCTTGGCGTCGCCGCGCCAGTAGGCGCCGGCCAGCTTCATCAACTTGAAAACCTTCATCTTGCCAGTCGACGGCACGTGCGGGCCACGGCACAAGTCAGTGAATTTACCTTCTGTGTAAAGCGAGACTTCCTGGTCTTGCGGGATCGAGCCGATCAGTTCTACCTTGTAAGGCTCGCCGATCGATTCAAAATAAGCAATCGCCTCGTCGCGCGCCACCACCTTACGCGTTACAGGTTCATCCTTCTTCGCCAGCTCGACCATTTTCTTTTCGATTTCGATCAAATCCTCCGGAGTGAACGGACGCTTGTAGGCGAAATCGTAGTAAAAGCCGTTGTCAATCACCGGGCCGATCGTCACCTGCGCATCGGGAAACAGTTCTTTGACTGCATAGGCCAGCAAATGGGCAGTTGAGTGGCGAATCACTTCGAGGCCGTCAGCATCTTTGTCGGTCACAATCGCCAGCTCAATATTCCTCTCAATTAGATAGGATGTATCTACCAGTTTGCCATCGACCTTGCCAGCCAGAGCCGCCTTGGCCAAACCGACGCCAATACTGGCGGCGACCTGCGCTACTGTCAGTGGCGCATCGAATTGACGCTGTGAACCATCAGGAAGTTTGACTACTATCATTTTGAGCCCCATATTGGCGGTCACCTAGACGACACCGGATTGGATTGAATTGAATGAACGTATGTTTCGATAAAAGTGCGGACGAAAAAAAACGCGGACCAGCCGCGCTTTTTTATCATGCAGGTGGAAAACGGCCTCGACTAGTGTCTCTCACGGATTGTTGTGCTAGTTAGCGGCATCATAACTTGGGTGCCTTTTTCACTTTTACAGATGTTAGTATTGATATTATTTTTTACAGACCATCTGTGAACGACGTCTACAACTACTTTCATCATACCAGAAAATCCTGAAAATATAACGTTAGCTGGTACCCTCCCCATACACACAAAAGTGCATCAGTTAAAAGTAGGATTTTTTTGAATGCAATTTTGAGGAAGTTATATATAAATACATCACGCTTTACCGGAAGTCAGAACATCAACATATTGAAGCAAGTCGAGGCGGCACGCTAGTGCCGGAGCTTTGCCGTGAGCATGGGATGAGTTCGGCCCCGTTCTACAAGTGGCGGAGCAAATACGGTGCAGTCCGAACGCATCGAATCCGCGTCAGCAGCGCATGCGTGACTTTCGTAATCAGCCAGACCTGCTATCGCTACAAGGCAAAGTTCTCGGAAGATAATGCGCGTGTCGCGGACTGATGAATCTTGCTGACCGCGAACCAACGCAACTGGGGGCTTTGGCCTTTGTTACTTAGCCTCTACTTTTAATTTTGCTTAAAATGTGGAGATTACCGGCTCGCCGTTTTTGTACGCAATGATCAGGTTACGATATTCTTCGATCGACCGGAGCTGATCGTTGGCGCCGATGGTCGAGGCGCGCAACGGGCCGTCGAGACTCCATTTTTCCTGATTGGCGTTGCCGACAGCGGTTCGGATGTCATCCAGTTTCGGGCCTAGCATCGCCATGGCACACGGATTCAACTGCAACCTGAAGGGCAGGCAGATGGCCACCGGAGAGGCTGACCAGGCCGACACCCGGCACTTGCGAAATTCTTTGCTCCAGACGCATGTCGATCAGGTCTTGTGTCTTTGGCAGCGGCAAGGTCTTGGATGTGATCGCCAATGACATGATTGGCGTATCGGCCGGGTTTATCATGTTGTAGATCGGCGGCGTCGGCAAGACCGACGGCAGCAAGTTGCTGCCGTCATTGATCACGGCCTGGACTTCCTGTTCGGCGATATCAATACTCAGATCGAGGCTGAACTGCAGAGTAATCACCGAGGCGCCGCCGAATGCGCTGCACGACGGCGGCGATGTCATTATTACGATTCGCGATGGCGGAGTGGGCATTCCAGAAAACCAGTTGGAAGCCGTATTCCATCCATTTTTCAGGTTCGAGACATCGCGTTCACGGGATGCCGGCGGTACAAGGGCTGGGGTTGACCATCGCCCGCAATATCGCAGAAAACCACCGAGCACTGCTCGAACTGAGCAATCACCACCGAGGGCGGTCTTGAAGCGAGATTGCGGATGTCGGTAAGGAGTTAGTCTAGGGGTATAGCTATCGAATCGAGAGTGAAGTGCGCGCGCATCCGACGCTGTGGGTTTGGCTGCTACTTCCCTCTAGCAAGGATTGCGTAAGTCGGGCACCTTGCGATCTGAGCCCCCGCTGCGGTCAGCCGATTGGCGCATTCGCTCGCAGGCAGGCTTTTCAATTGCTCTGCCTGGATTAGTAAGAAGCGTAATCCGGTGGCGGTACGTAGTTGCTACCGTGTTGTGGCGGATAGTAATCAGATGGTGTTGAATATTGTGGCGCCGGTGCATACCGGCGACGGTTGTTGGCATAGCCGCCGGATATCGGAACCTAGTTGCCTTTGGCGTACATGCATTGCGTGTAAACGTGTTGTTGTACTGGGGCTGCAAACCATAGCTGCTGCGCGAGGTCGAGTCGCGAGCCACCGAACTGCCGGCCAGCAAACCTACGCCGCCGCGGATAGCTGCACCGGCACCGTCGCGCCCGGTTGTGGCGCCGATCAGAGCGTCAGCCGCGGCGCCAATTATTGTTCCTGTCGCGGCACAGTACCGACAGCATTGTTTGCTGCGGCTTGCGGCGAGTATGGCCCTATCCGGTCTTGGCTGGCACGTTGGCAGGCTGCCTCATCATTGCGGAACTGTTCATGGCTTTTGCCGGCGCCGGGCAGCGCCATCACATCTGGCCCGGTCGGCGCAGTAACGCAGCCGGACAGCAGTCCGATCATTGAGGCCGCAATGACTTTTGTTGTTCCGTCAATCATCGCACACCGCCCTATGCTTATCTAGGTTGAGAATCGTTCGACGCTACTTGCATCCCCCCTTTGAGTCAGTGTGTAGTTTGTGGATAATAGCCTGCCGGACTAGGGCAGTAATATGCATATTCGAGTGCTTTTCCAATATAGGTCTGCGGCTTGGGAGCTTAGTATACCGGTGGTGGCCCCCAATACAGCGTGCCGCCGATGGCAATGCCGACGCGCGGACCGTAAAAACCGCCATGATCATAATAGCCATAAGCAAAGCTAGCGGAACTGGTTGCCAACAAGGCTACAGCGGCTAATGCAATAGAGCAATTTTTTTCATGATATGTCCTACACATTTATCCGTGATTTAATCTTAATTCTCACTATAACATCCGCCCAAAGGAATTACTCCTGGTTGCAAATGTTGGCAATTCTGTAGAATTGGTACAGTTGTCTCAGAAACAGGACGAGAGTGTTCGATAGCTAGTCGACTAGCGTTGTCGTCGGTTATTGTGCCCCAGCATCGATATGCTGGCGAATTGTTGCTGTCTTTCTAACTACATTTTAAACAATTCGGAAAATGTACAACTTATTTGCTGATCAGCAGTCCTCTCTTCATGACATCAAGGTTATCGAACCCAGTACGCTGATCGCCGGTCCTTACGCTGCCAGCCTGCTGGGGTAGTTCGGTACTGAAGTGATAAAAATCGAAGCTCTGGAAGATGGCGATTCGCTGCGCAAGTGGCGTAAACTGCATAATGGCATCTTGTTGTGGCGATATTCCCAGAGTCGTAACAAAAAATCGTTGACGCTGAACCTGAAAGCGGCACAGGGCCAGGGGATCGTCCGCGATCTAATCAAGAATGACGATAACCGGCGCGCCGGTGCGCATCGATGTCAGCATCCGACGATACACTGGCATCGCTGTATGGCGTGATCGGTGCGCTGCTGGCAGAGGTCGCCTGCCAAGTAAAGTCTATACTGCCGCCGACATTCACCAGGACCTGCAGTTCCACACTCGCGACATGAATCAGCAGCATGTGCTGCCGAATGGACAGCCTATCACCTTGCCAGGCATTGTGCCGAAATTATCGGCGACACCGGGACAAACCAACTGGGTAGATCCGGAACTGGGGCAGTATACGGACGATACGGACGAAGTGCTGGCGTCTATCGGCTGCAGTCCAGAGTAGATCGCGCTGTTGCGGCAGCAGAGCGTAGTTTGAGCAAAGTCGCTGTTCAACGCGCTGGAGCGGAAAAAGTCCGTGCTTGGAATGTGCAGTGCTTCTATCGCTTTTAGAAATGCTCACACTAACCATCAACGCAGAATCACCTTGTTCATGATTTGCATGGCGGGATACGCCACCATAGATTGCAGGACACGCGGCAGGTCAAGAGGACGCATGATCATCTTGATCGTCATGTCTGCCGTGACATGACTGCGGATGGTACGATTCATTTTGCAGCTGATCTGTTGCAGCCGGTCCGCATCGTCGGCGTGCTGTGGCTCTCTAGTTTTTAACACGTGACGCAGAGCGCAAGCCGCATCCTCGTTGCGTAACTTCAGTGTGCGGCGGCGCAACGCGCCAAATATGCTGCGGCGACGTAGATGCTCCTGTTGCCGGAAAGCCCGAAAATATTGGAAGAAATGCTTGTAGTGGTTGACTTCATCGCGCGCGATACGGGCCGCCAGGTCTTGTAATACCGGTTCGTCGGTGCTGCGCGACAGTGCGCCGTAGAAGGTTGCGGTGCCGGTCTCGACCACGCAACGCGCGACCATTTCTAGGCCCTTACTAGTTTCAAGTAGTTCAACCTTGCAGTAGCCAGAATATTCGTCGAGGAAGCCGCGATAAGCTGCCGGCCAGTCGAATTCTGGACAGATGTGTTTGACGTAGGCGCGCAATGCCAATCCATGCTGTAACTCCTCAGCTTTCCATTGCTCACGCAGCCATGCCGAGATTTCGGGTTCGTCGTCGTAATAGTCGACCAGGTTTTGTGTATATAGATCTGAGCCGCTTTCGACAAACGAGGCACAAGTGATTAGATAGAACAGGTTTTCGTCGCATCTGATGCGCTCGACATCAATTTTTGAGAAATCAATATCCGCGATTTTCCAATGCGAACCCTCTGCGCCAACTTTTTGCATAATCAATCTCTCCATGTGGTTGCGACTGACCCGATATATGACGCTTTGATGTATGACGATCGAAGTAGCATTTGGTTCAAGTTACACAATTTTGCAGCTGTGTGCATCTTTCATCCTCGTGCTAGGACTAGGCTCTTACTTGCAAGAGAGGTGAGCATGAGTGACCATACCAGCGGCAGCGTTGAATTTGCCAAGATTGAAGTGGGTAACCTGGTCGCATTGAGCGAGTAAGTTTTCTCGTGGCAGCAACGCCTGAGCGTGACGACTCCCGATTGATGAGGCCGTCGAGCCCGGTCAGGAAAACTCGATTCGTTGCGTGATTTGCGAATTAAACCAATGCAGAGAACTCTTTTCAAAACCGGCGGTGATTTGCTGGCAGGTTTTTACTACTGTGGCAGCCGGCAGCCGCATTACCAGTGTTTTATCGCTTATCGACGCGTGCACCAGCAGATCGGCGTCGAGTGCTTCCACCAATTCTGCTCGCGTAGACAAACTTGGCTGACTGAAGAGCAAGTGCTCTGGTCGCAATCCCAGAATGCAGTCATGGCCGGAAATCGCATATTGTGTAAACGGCCGTGCAACAGATTCATCGGTGGCGAGCTGATAAAGCCGACGACAAGCGTTGTGGCCGGTCTGGCATAGACCTCAGCCGGTGTCCCGATCTGTTCGGCGCGGCTGCCATTCATGACGATCATGAACTGATCCAAGGTCATGGCCTTGACCTGGTCATGTGCCGCATATAGGCTGGTGGTGCCAAGCGTACGGCGCAGTTTTTTGATTTCCAGGCGCGTCTGTACGCGCAGCTTGGTATCCAGGTTTGAGAGCGGTTTGTCGAACGGGAATACCGCCGGTTCACGCACGATCGCGCTTCATCGCCATTCGCTGGCGTTAGCAGCCCGACAGCTGACGTGGCGTGCGTTGCAGCAGCGCGCCTAACCTCCAGTATCTTGGCCGCCTTCTGTACGCGCACCTCAATATCGTCCTTGCTCAGCCAGCGAATTTTCAAACTGTAGGCCATGTTCTCGTAGACGCTCATGTGCGGATACAGCGCGTAATTCTGGGATACCATCGCGATGTCACAGTTTTTCGGATCCAGCTTGTTGACTACGCGGTCGCCGATCACGATGTCGCCTGAGGTGATTTCTTCCAGCGCCCGGCCACCATCCGCAGCAAGGTCGATTTGCTACAGCCGGACGGGGGGCACCATGAAAATGAATTCGCCATCTGCGATATTGATCGAAATGCCATGAATGACATCAACCGTCTTCGGTGCCTTGCCGTAGATTTTCGTGACGCTCTCTATGTTTACTTTTCCCATATCATTTCTCGGCGGTCATTTCTATGACGCTGACGCCGATGATGTTCGCCAAGCTATTGCACCATGTCCCGGAAGAGAAGCAAAGCTGGTTCTCGTGCAAGAGCAGCGCATTCTTCGACAACATCATCGCGCTTTACGGCGTGGCGCTGTAGTGGGTGCTGTGCTGTCAGTTTGCAACCTTGATGGTGGCGATAAGTACGTTGGCACTGACCGTGGTGCTGTATATCTTTATTCCAAAAGGAATTTTCCCGATCCAGGATACGGGCGTGATCCAGGATATTTCCGAAGGCCAGCCAATCGATATCGTTTTCCACGATGGCTAAATACCAACAGGCATTAACAGCGAGAGTGCTGACAGCACCCAGCCGTCGAAAGTCTATCGTTGTTCATTGGCGCTGACGGCACCAATGAACAACGATAGACTTAATAGCGGCCGCATACGGATCAATCAGAAGCCGCTTGAGCAGCGTGATGCGAGCCCCAGCAAAATTATCCGTCGGCTGCAACCGGAACTGCATCGGCAGGTCAGTGGCATTACACTCTGTACATGCAGTCGGTGCGGGACTTGACCATCGAAGGCAGCCTCAGCCGCAACCAATATCAATTCAGCTTCGAAGATGCCAATCCTGATGAGTTGATCATATGGGTACCTAAGCTAATCGAACTCCCGCGCCAAATCCCGTAATTGGTCGATATCACCATTGACTGCGATTCCATCTCGCGCCTGGGCATCACGATTGCCGCCATCGATAATGCTCTGTATAACGCCTTCTGCCAGCGTCTGATCTCCGTCACCTATACAGCACCTAGTCTGCCATCCTAGAAATCAGGGTAGCAGACACATCAGCATCGTCATCGTATATTT
>DCSW01000024.1 GCA_002325825.1 Collimonas sp. UBA1456 | reverse complement strand
CTACAACGAACAACGCTCACATCCGGCACTGGGTAAGTTGCTACCTAAATCGTATCGGCAACAGGTAGAAAACTTTACATCCTTAATATCCACTTGACGGGGTACTACACTGCCAGCCATCGCTATTGCAACAGAACCATAAATCAACCACAATTTATGCTGCTGCAAAGGTTTAGAAGTAGGTCAAACCCAATGCCGCCTTGACCTCATCCGCGGTTTTTGCCGCCACCTCACGCGCCCTCGCAGTGCCCTCCTTCAGTATCTGCAAAATATGCCCACGATCCTTCGCCAACTCCTCACGCCGCCCCCGGATCGGCGCCAGCAAGTCCTGCAAGCAAGCCTCCAAACGTGCCTTCACCAAACTATCTCCTAAACCGCCGCGCACATAATGTGCCTTCATCTTTGCTAAACCCACCTGATCCGGGTCGAACGCATCCAGGTAAAGGAAAGCTACATTGCCCTCAAGATGTCCAGGATCCTTCACGCGCAAATGCAACGGATCGGTATAGACCTTTTTCACTGCCGCCCGTATTTCATCGGCAGTCGCTCCCAGGTTGATCGTATTGCCCAGCGACTTGCTCATCTTCGCCTTGCCGTCGATGCCCGGCAAACGCCCGATCTCCGGCACCAACGCCTTCGCCTCGACCAGAATATCGCGGCCGGCGATACGGTTGAAACGCCGCACGATTTCATTGGTTTGCTCTACCATCGGAATCTGGTCCTCGCCAACCGGCACAATCGCCGCTTTGAACGCGGTGATATCGGCAGCTTGGCTGGCAGGGTATGTCAGGAAGCCGGCTGGAATGTCGCGCTCAAAACCTCGCAGGCGAATTTCTTCCTTGACCGTCGGATTGCGCTCCAGACGAGCCACGGTCACCAGATTAAGGTAATAAAAAGTCAACTCTGCCAACTCGGGAATTTGCGATTGGATCAGGATCGTCGACCCGGCAGGATCTATACCGACCGCCAAGTAATCGAGCGCCACTTCCACCACGTTGCGATGCACCTTGTTAGTGTCGTCCATGTTGTCGGTCAGGGCCTGGGCATCGGCCAGCATGATGAACTGCCGATAGTTATTCTGATAAGCCACGCGATTGCGCAAGCTGCCGACGAAATGGCCAAGATGCAAGGGGCCTGTCGGACGATCGCCGGTCAACATAACGACAGAACCCGGGGCAATCGTCGCAGCCGAACTCGTTGACAAACTCATTAAAACTCCTTTAGCTGTATCTCAAAAATCTTATATTGTGCCACCAGGCAAACAAAAAGCCGCCGGCAATATGTCGCCGGCGGCTTTCAAACTGAATTTAGCTGAGATTTAATGTGCTCTGCTTTGCTCGACTTGTTCGATGCCTGCCAGAATCCAGCCGTCCTGGCCTGCTGTTGGCTTCGACAAATTCCAGACCTCGGCGAACGGCGCGGCAACGCTGACGCCATCCTCCTTGATCATGCCGGTGAAGCGAACGCTTGCCAAATATTCATTGTCGAGAGTCTCGATTCCGAGCAGTTCGGCTCCCAGCGTGACGACATCGGTATGGTTTTCTGAGGCGCCGCGCTCTTGCAATTGCACATACAATTCGGCAAACATTTCTGGCGTTGTGAATTCACGGATATCGTTGCTGTCAGCCTTGTCCCAAGCCTCCTGCAAGCGTAGGAAGTAAATCTTGGAGTGGCGCAGGAAACTAACCGTATCAAAATCCGCAGGCACCCCAAAGATTGCATCAAATGCGTTACGCTGTATTGGTTGCTCGATGTGCAAAGCAATTTCCGGCGTGAAGCTGGATGGCGCCGGCGTGGCGAAGGCTGGCTGCATGCTGTTGTTTCCGGTAATACCATTACCAATTTTGCGACGGACCAGCTTGTAGATGAACATCGCGGCAAATACGAACAGTGCGATCAACAATATGTTGCTGATTATGCTTGCCATCGTGCCGCCCAAGCCCATGCTGGACAACAACGCACCGATCCCTAAACCGAGCAATGCTCCGCCAAGCATGCCTTTCCACATACTCGGCTTGGCTGCGGCAGCAGCAGCTGCAGGTTTAGCGGCATTGATTGCCTGGTTTTTCGTTGGTGCGGCTTGGCGGTTCATGCTTTGAGACCTCTTGCCGAACGAGCCACCACCGCCCATACGTTTGGCTTCTACGGTTGAGATTCCGGCTGACAGCGTCATGGCGACGACGATCAGTGCGACAAATAATTTTTTCATACTTTCTCCTGAGATTGAATGCCATGCCGGACATGGCTATACTTGTGTATTGCTAATTTTTAAAGCGGGACCATCCAGACCATCGCGCTGACACGGCTCGGAAAAAAGCTCATCAGCATGTCACATTGTGCAGAAATCAACACGCTAGTCATCGCAATTGATACATAGATTTGCAAGCGGGCTCGTTAGAAATTAAAGATTACATACTATACCAAAACTGGCAGGTTGTAGAGCAGCCTTACTGTCTGGAATGAAGCGCCACAGACTAGTGTGCAGGAGCGCCAGCACAAGGCCCACGCCCATCTACCGAAAACGGGAATTTATACGCACTATCCGTATTTTTTCTGCTGAAGACGATGGCGTCCTGGCCGATGGATTGACACGTTCACTATGTCAGTCCGGCTATGCCACACGACTTTGTGATGAACGACGTGGCGGCGGGTTCGGCGTTGTCGACGCAGGATTTCGATTTCCTGATCCTCGATCTGAGGCTACCGAAGGTGAGCAGCTTGGAAGTGCTACACCGTTTGCGCGCCAAGAATTCGCGGTTGCCGGTGCTGATCCTGACCGCCGCCGATTAGCTTGAACAATTCGTGAAAGAATTAGGTCTCGGTGCCGACGTGTCAATTCTGGAATGAAGATATACCAAATGGCGCGTTAAACGTGTACCAATTTGGGTTAAGAAATAGAGCTGTTCAGGCCCTGAATTCTTCTATTTTAACTCCACATTTCACTGCGAATCAAGCGGATTCCGCTAGGTCGACAAGACCTTGTCGACAGTTGCTTGAGAAGTCGCAGAAAACTGCTCCGGGTGTAGTTCGTTCAGGAAGAACTGAGGAAGAACTTAGCGATCTCTTCCGGATCATCTTGACGCGCGTAGACACCACCAGTCATGTCTATCCGTTGCAACGGATAGACGCCGTTGAGGCAATAGCCGAGCGGTAGCAGGGTGCACGTAAAAGCCGTTTCGCCGGCTGGCAGCATGCCGGTGCTCAGGTCCAGATAGGGTGCGCAAGGCGCCGTGATTGAGGCGAATCTGATTACCGGCGTGAACCGTATCCCTCACGTACCCGTTGTCTTGCGGAACGGCTTTCAGCAGTTTTTCGAACAGCAATATATTCAACGCTTGTGCAATCTTGATTCGAGAGACGCTGCCGGAACGTGGCCGCAACGTACTGTATGGGATCAGCAACAGATAGGATAACCAGTTGGCATGCTCGGTTCCCATCAGGAACAGCCAGCATGCATTGTAGATTTGTGGTGGACATACGCGCTCTTTATCGAAGAGAGATAAGCGAAGTATAAATTTGATTTCACCCCGGATAAAACGATAAATACTGATCGTCGCGTCAGCCGAACGATGCGTGTCGTTGGAGCACTAATAGAAGCCAGAACTCATGATGCCCGATACGCCGGAATCATTGCCGGAGCTGGCGGATGTCACACTCGTCATCTAGGTGGATGGCTATGAAGCCGCCACCGCCGATATTTCTGCAGCAGGGATTCGCCGCCGCTTGCGCATAACCGACCGCCACTGTGGCATCGATCGCGTTACCGTCTATCTTCAGGATATCGACACCGCGATCTGCGAAGCCAGGTGCTACGAAGTCACCACCATGCCATTCTTCGCCTCGGCCGCCGGCGCAGAAATCCCCAATGCATTGCCCAGTAAGCCAAGCACTGGGGCCAATGCGGCTAACAAATCGCAATAAGAAAAATATGAGATATTTTCCTCAAAGTATTAGATTTCGACCAATAAGTAATACGCATACTCTCTCCCTTTATTATTGTTATCGGACAACACGTTTGTCCGTACTGTCGAAAGTGGCGCATGAGCCAAATGCGAGCCGGAAGACTGTCGTCTGTCGTCGCAGGAAGGTGTGCGAAAAGTATTGCACTGCCTTGCCGGTCCAGCATATTTTTTACGCATGCAGACGCATAATTTTTGGATATACAATACAGCGGCGTTTGCAGAAAAATGCGACAGTGCTTGCATAAATTACTGTTTTTTTATACAGTTTTACATGAAACTTTAGCTTAGGCTCCAGATTCCTTACCATTTTTGCCGAAAGAATAGCTATGGACGATCAGAAATTCGCACCCAATCCGGATAAAAGTAGGGCTCTTGCCGCAGCCTTGGCTCAAATCGAGAAACAATTTGGCAAAGGTTCGGTCATGCGCATGGAGGACGGCGCCGTGGTCGAAGAAGTGCAAGTGGTCTCGACTGGCTCGCTAGGTCTGGATATCGCTCTCGGTGTCGGTGGTCTGCCACGTGGCCGGGTAGTCGAAATCTACGGCCCAGAATCGTCCGGTAAAACTACGCTGACGTTGCAAACTATCGCTGAAATGCAAAAGCTCGGCGGCACATGCGCGTTCATAGATGCGGAACATGCGCTGGACGTCGGCTATGCACAGAAATTGGGCATCAATCTGTCCGAGCTGCTGATCTCGCAACCGGATACCGGCGAGCAAGCGCTGGAAATCACCGATGCGCTAGTGCGCTCGGGTGGCATTGATCTGATCGTGGTTGACTCGGTTGCTGCGCTGACGCCACGCGCTGAAATTGAAGGTGACATGGGTGATTCTTTGCCAGGCCTGCAAGCACGTCTGATGTCGCAAGCGCTGCGTAAGCTGACCGGCAGCATCAACCGCACCAACACGCTGGTCATCTTTATTAATCAGATCCGCATGAAAATCGGCGTTATGTTTGGCAATCCGGAAACCACCACCGGCGGTAACGCGTTGAAGTTCTACGCTTCGGTGCGTCTGGATATACGCCGCACCGGCTCGATCAAGTCCGGCGACGAAGTCATCGGCAACGAAACCAAGGTCAAGGTTGTCAAGAACAAAATCGCGCCGCCATTCAAGGAAGCGCACTTCGATATCTTGTATGGCGAGGGCACATCTCGCGAAGGTGAAATCCTTAGTATCGGTTCCGATGCCAAGATCGTTGAAAAGTCGGGCGCTTGGTACAGCTACAACGGCGCACGCATTGGACAAGGCAAGGACAATGCTCGTGCCTACCTGAAAGAATGGCCGGAACTGGCGCGTGAAATCGAGAACAAGGTACGCGCTTCGCTGGGTGTACCAGGGCTCGGCGTCATCAAGACGGACTGCGGCGACAAAGCCGAAAAAGCTGCAGCCAAGCCCAGTAAAGCCAGCGCCGTTGCAGCAAAATCGGAAGAGCCGTTTTAAGTGACAAGTTGGCACGTGCCAATGCCATAGATTTGTCATCCCCGCGAACGCGGGAATGACAAATCGCCGAGATGGGGATGCAGAATTGTATCCTCCTATTGAGACGCAATAGCGGTTCGAAATGATTAATGGCCAAACTGCACATCAGCCTGAAAGGCAGAGCTCTGCGCTATCTATCGGCGCGTGAGCAAAGCCGCCTGGAGTTGTCGCGTAAATTGTCGCGGTACGCGCAGGAAGGCGACGACATCGAAGCATTGCTCGATACGCTGGAAGCCGCAAAACTGTTGTCCCAACTACGCTTCTCCGAATCTTTGATCCACCGTCGCGCCCATCGCTACGGCGACAGCCGCATCCTCTTCGAACTGCAAAGTCACGGTATTGACGCTAACGCATTGGTCGATATCAAGGCCGACCTTGCCAGTGGCGAAATCGCCCGCGCCCGCGCAGTGTGGCTCAAGAAATTTAACCAGTCGCCAGCCGATACCGCCGAGCGTGCCAAACAAATACGCTTTTTGCTGCAACGCGGTTTTTCCCACCGGGCTATCCAGGCCGTGGTAAAGGACGGTGCCGATGAGGTTGAGTATGGCAATCACTACGATACAGAGTGAGTCAAGCTGCATCCAGTCATAACTGTCTAGGCGGCTTTTGGTAACTGTTTTGCAAGACCAGATCAAAATCGGCAATGTGACATAAGCTGTGCTACAATTTTCAAGCTTTTTGCAAACCGCAGGCGCGGCAGTTGCCATAAAAGCTGTGGCAGCGATACGCAAATTAGTTCACCGATATGTCTCTGACACTCTCTATTCCCCGCCGAGCGCTGAAGCACACCCGCGTGATTCACATCAAAGCTTTTGTGCGCGGTAACGGCTTGTGGGATACCGACGCCTACGTTATCGATATCAAATCCGCTGACCTTTATTTTCCTTATGGTAACTTTCGGGTAGGCGCGTTATTGCATAATTTGTGGTTGCGGCTGACGCTTGATCGCCAGTTCATCGATGTTGAAGCGAATTCCGCAGCCGTGCCGTATCCCGGCTATTGCAACACGATCGATCCTGATTATAAAAAGCTGGTTGGCTCGAGCCTGGTCAAGAGTTCTCGGCACGCGCTCAAGGAGCGTATCGGCAGCACAGTTCTGCTGTACCCATCTGACCAAATTGGCGCAGATATTTCCGATCATCGCATCGCAGGCTTTTTGGCAGCCAGGTAAATCGTTCGAATGTTTCAGACTGCTGGCCGAGCAGAAAAAGTTGCCCTAACTCGATCGTTGTCATACCTTATTTAGTAAAAATGCAGTTGTCGTCAAATATTATCCGAAGTGGGCAATCAGCCCTTCATTTGTAGTTGATTCCTAATCTAATTTATCCAACCAAGTAGTCTCATTTAATTAAGTGCCAGAAGGAAATCTCGTATGAAGATCCATGAGTATCAGGGTAAAGAAATTCTCCGTGAGTTTGGAGTGACAACACCGCGTGGCATTCCGTGCCTGAACGTCGAAGAGGCGGTTAAGGCGGCTGAAACTCTCGGCGGTTCAGTTTGGGTCGTCAAAGCTCAGATTTACGCTGGTGGACGCGGTAAGGGAGGCGGCGTGAAGGTTGCCAAGTCGTTGGAACAAGTGCGCGAATACGCCAACCAGATTCTGGGCATGCAGTTGGTAACGCATCAAACAGGACCAGAAGGCCAAAAAGTACGCCGCCTGCTGATCGAAGAAGGCGCCGACATCAAGCAAGAAATGTACGTCAGTATGGTGACCGACCGAGTTACTCAACGCGTGGTGCTGATGGCATCTAGCGAAGGCGGCATGGACATCGAAGAAGTTGCAGCCAGCCATCCAGAAAAAATTCATCAAGTGGTGATTGATCCGGCTACCGGTCTGACCGACGTCGAAGCAGATAGCATCTCGACAAAGATCGGCGTACCAGCCAGTTCCATTGCTGACGTCCGCAAGCAATTGCAGGGCCTGTATAAAGCCTACTGGGATACCGATTCGTCGCTGGCAGAAATCAACCCGCTGATCGTCACCGGTTCCGGCAAAGTCATCGCACTGGACGCCAAATTCAATTTCGACGTCAACGCATTGTTCCGCCATCCGGAAATCGGCGCTTACCGAGATCTGGACGAAGAAGATCCAGCTGAAATTGAAGCCTCTAAGTTCGACCTGGCCTACATCTCGCTCGACGGCAATATCGGCTGCCTGGTGAACGGCGCTGGCCTGGCCATGGCCACCATGGACACCATCAAGCTGTTCGGCGGCGAGCCAGCCAATTTTCTCGACGTCGGCGGCGGTGCCACAGCAGAGAAGGTTACTGAAGCGTTCAAGATCATGTTGAAGAATCCAGGCCTGAAAGCCATCCTGGTCAACATTTTCGGTGGCATCATGCGCTGCGACGTGATCGCCGCAGGCGTCATTACTGCATCCAAAGCCGTTTCGCTACAAGTACCGCTGGTGGTCCGCATGAAGGGTACCAACGAAGAAATTGGCAAGAAAATGCTGGCCGATTCCGGCCTGCCGATCATCTCGGCAGATAGCATGGAAGAGGCGGCTCAGAAGGTTGTTGCTGCGGCCAACGGTAAATAATTTAAACGGCAAATTAGATAGTGTCATGCCCGCGAATGCGAAAATCCATTTACGGAATTACTAGTGACATTGACATCATGTCGAGCAAGTTGCGAGGTACTTTGTATATCGGCGTTGCCTCAAATTTGATTCAACGAACCTCGCAGCACAAAGAAGTTTTTGTCGATGGTTTCTGCGAGAAACATGGATTGAAAGTCTTGGTTTGGTACGAGATTCATGAAGACATGACCTAGGAAATCAAGCGCGAAAAGCAGCTAAAAAATGGATGATGATGTGTAAAATTCATTTAATCTAAACAATCTAATACGAACTGGCAAGATTTATATCCCGCTTTATCGAACTAACATGGATTCCCTTGTGTGCGGGAATGACGGATTAAAAAGGAATCGTATGAGTATCTTAATCAACAAAGACACCAAAGTTATCACCCAAGGCATTACCGGCAAGACCGGCCAATTTCACACTCGCGCTTGCCGCGATTACGCAAACGGCAAGAACGCATTTGTCGCTGGCGTGAACCCGAAGAAAGCCGGCGAAGATTTCGAAGGCATCCCGATTTTCGCCAACGTTTCCGAAGCCAAGGCCGCCACTGGCGCCAACGTCTCGGTTATCTACGTACCACCAGCAGGCGCAGCAGCGGCAATCTGGGAAGCCGTCGAAGCCGAACTCGATTTGGCCATCTGCATCACCGAAGGCATTCCAGTGCGCGACATGCTGGCACTGAAAGACCGCATGGTAAAAGCCGGCAGCAAGACCCTGCTGCTCGGACCTAACTGCCCAGGTCTGATCACGCCAGATGAAATCAAGATCGGCATCATGCCAGGCCACATCCACAGGCAGGGCCGTATCGGCGTGGTTTCGCGCTCCGGTACCCTGACTTACGAAGCAGTCAGTCAATTGACCGCACTGAGCCTGGGCCAATCTTCGGCAGTCGGTATCGGCGGCGACCCTATCAACGGCTTGAAGCACATCGACATCATGAAGATGTTCAACGACGATCCAGAAACCGATGCCGTCATCATGATTGGCGAAATCGGTGGTCCGGATGAAGCCAATGCCGGTTACTGGATCAAGGACAACATGAGGAAACCGGTGGTTAGCTTCATCGCTGGTGTTACTGCTCCTCCAGGTAAGCGCATGGGCCACGCTGGTGCGTTGATCTCAGGTGGTGCTGACACCGCACAAGCCAAGCTGGATATCATGGAGGCATGTGGCATCACCGTAACCAAGAATCCATCGGAAATGGCACGCCTGTTGAAGGCTTTGTTGTAATCGTTAGCTGACGCGACAAGCGCGTCAAAGATAACTATAAATGTCGCGTGACTAATGTACCGAAAAGCGCGCTTGGACCGGCCATAAATGGCGTGTTAAAGGTGTACCAATCCTAGTTTGTTAATCAAATAAACTCAATGTACTTCTGCGCTACCAGCAACCGCTATTGCAACAGAACCACCGCAGGCTGTCATTCGCGGCACACAACCCGGGTTTCGTTGCATTTTATTTCTCTAAAACCGCTGGCAGCGCCACAATAGAGCCATTTCATACCAAGGAGAACGCCATTAACGATATCAGACTCGGATGTCAGGATGTACAGTGTCAGGTGGACCGCAAAATGGGATTTTTCATGCACCTAGCAGTTTATTTTGTTATCAATAGCGCTCTGGTGTTGCTCAATGCCTTGCGTAATTCTGGTTGGCCATGGGTGCTTGGTCCGTTTATGGGGAGGCGGATTGCTATTTTACGGACCTGCAGTATTCTTGAATGCTCCCCGGAGCGAAATGGAAACGGCAAATGAGGTGAATGTTTGAACGCGAACCAGATAAAAAAAATCGATTTCTCCCGTATAAAACTGGCTCCTTAAAACAGTTTTTCTGGTAAACGTCGTGCTGCTAGCACGGCGCCTGTTGCGCATCTTGTTCATCAATCTCGATATCGACATCATCTGCGCCGTGGTCGTCACTTACGTGATGCGCATCAGCTACAACTTCCTATCGAATTTGGTGTTTTCACTTTGCATCGGTTTGACGATAATGGTGCTGATAAGAACCGGCCGCGTTGTGTTCTGACGTCATTCAAAAACACGCAAAGCGCATTTCAAGGACTTTATAGTGGTGGTGGCAGGCATCGCCGAATTCGTCGGCATTTATCTGGAAGCCAGAGTTGCTCGACCTGATTATCCTGACCGTTTCAGTCTACATCGGTGCTACGCTGTTTTTTTGAATCGGGACACGCTAGCCGAATCGCGCAAATAAGAGGCAACCTAAAGGCGCGCGCCACGGCAATTGGAAAACAGGCATTATAAGCACAATTTCAGATGCTGCAGGCTCAGATTGAGCCGCACATGCTGTTCAACACACTCTGGCGACTTCGCAAAGCCTGATTGCCATTGACGCATCACAGGCGCAATAGATTCTGGACCAGTTGATTCATTTCCTGCACGCCTCACTCTCCTTTTCGCACATTGCGCAGACTACATCGGCGCAGCAATTCAGCCTGATGGAAACCTATCCGAAGCTGATGTCCCTGCGCATGAGGAGCCGTATCAGTTTCGACCTGCATTTGCCAGTCAAACTGAGCGATACCGTGATTATGCCGATGCTGCTGCTCGAGGTCAACGGTACCGGCCTCGGCCCGAGCGCGCAACTAAATTTGCAACCTACCAACCATGCCAGCCATATCGGCTTCAGCAATATCCACAAACGCCTGCAAGCACTTTACGGTTCGCGCATCAGCCTGACTGTGAAACAGAAACTGCCGCATGGCTTTATCACCCAACTTCAACTACCCATTTTTCTATGACAACATCATCCAATTTTCGCCACCTGGTTGCCGAAGACGAGCCGATCATGGCGGCTGCGTTGCGGAAGGCATTGCAACGCCTGTGGCCGGAACTGCAGAGCGTCGCTAGCGACGACAACGGTCAGGATACGGTCGAGCAAACTCTCAAACAAAGGCCGGACATCCTATTCCTCGATATCAAGATGCCTTACAAAACCGGACTCGGAACAGCCTAGAAATTAGCCGAGGAGTGGCGTGACAACCAGGCGTTTCCTCGGATCGTGTTTGTCACTGCCTACGATGAATACGCGGTCAACGCTTTTTAGCATGCTGACGCCGATTATGTCCTGAAGTCTATCAGCGATGTCCGTCTGGACAAAACCATCAGCCGCCTGTATCAGCGACTGTAACAAAATGGAGATAAAAGTTCCGCGCTGGAGTAACTGATCAGCCAACTGCATAACATTCGGCTCAAGTCGAGCGCCGATCTGCTCACCGTGATCCGCGCCGCGGTCGGCAACCAGATCCGCATGATCCCGATCATCGATGTGATTTACTTCGAAAATACATCAATATCGTTACCGCCGACAACGAATCGTTGATCCGCATCAACCTCAAAGATTTACGCAGTAATAGATCGACAGCAGTCGATTCTGGCAAGTACACCGCGGTACCGTCGTCAATCATCAGTAATCAATACATCCAGATGGCGGGCTGCGACGACAGCGGCAAGCTCTCTATAAACTGTACGGCCGCAGCGAGACGTTAGCGCGTGAGCCGCGTATTTGCCGATTTGTTACGACAGATGTAAGCCTCGATCAGGAGCCATAAGCATCGGCTGACGATCGACAAATGATTCGATTTACGTAAATCTTTGATAATTATTCGGTTTGGCTCGTGCTATCCTGAAACAGCGACACCGACCTCCATCGATCATGAAACCGCAGTTCCACAAAATCCGTCCGGCCACGCCTGAAACTGCTCTTGCTAAGGTAGAATGAGGTACATTAATACGAAATTCAGCAAAGCGTATAAACCAATTATCCATGAGCACTGACCACACCAACGGCGATACCCGACCCGCATCAACCTCGTCCAATTTCCTGCGCGATATCGTCGAAACCGATCTGACTGTCGGTACCTACGCCGATCGTAAGGATAGCCAGGGGCAGCCATTGCCGCCAGTCGTCACCCGTTTCCCGCCGGAGCCGAACGGCTACCTGCACATTGGCCACGCCAAGTCGGTCTACGTCAACTTTGGCCTAGCCCGCGATTACGCCGGCCGCTGCCATTTACGTTTCGACGACACCAATCCTGAAAAAGAAGAGCAGGAATACGTCGACACTATCATCGACAGCGTACGTTGGTTGGGCTTCGACTGGAAAGACAATAGCGGCGAGCACCTGTACTTCGCCAGCAACTACTTCGATAAGCTGTACGAGATGGCGGAATACCTAATTACCGCCGGCCTGGCCTATATCGACAGTCAAAGCGCTGAAGAGATGGCCGCAAATCGCGGCAATTTCGGTGAAGCTGGCAAGAATTCGCCGTTCCGCGAGCGTCCGGTAGTTGAATCGCTGGATTTGTTCCACCGCATGAAGGCAGGAGAGTTCAGGGATGGCGCCCATGTCTTGCGCGCCAAGATCGACATGGCCTCGCCCAACATGAACCTGCGCGATCCGGCCATTTACCGAATTCGCCATGCCCATCACCACCGCACCGGAGACCAGTGGTGCATCTATCCGATGTACGACTACACGCATCCGATTTCCGATGCGTTGGAAAACATTTCGCACTCGATCTGCACCCTGGAATTTCAGGATCACCGGCCGTTCTATGAATGGGTTCTGGAGCACCTTAGCGCTGCTGGCTTTCTGCAAAAACCGGTGCCACACCAATACGAATTTTCGCGACTCAACGTCACTTACGTCATCACTAGCAAACGCAAGCTGCGCCAGCTGGTGGACGAACGCATCGTCGACGGCTGGGACGATCCTCGGATGTCAACCCTGGTTGGTATCCGTCGCCGCGGCTTCACGCCGGAATCGCTGCAACTGTTCTGCGAACGCACCGGCGTCACCAAATCGAATGGCTGGATCGAAATGAGCTTGCTGGAAGGCGCATTGCGTGAAGACCTCGATCCCAAAGCGCCGCGCGCCAATGCCGTGCTGCGGCCGCTAAAGCTGGTCATCGATAATTTTCCGGAAAACGAAGCTGTAGATTGCCACGCTCCGGTCTATCCGCCCACGCACCCGGAATATGCGACTGCATTGCGCCACTTCCCGATCAGCAAAACGCTGTGGATCGAACAAGAAGACTTCATGGAAACCCCGGTCAAGGGCTATTTTCGCCTGTTCCCGCCAAGCGCCTACAAAGCTGATAGCCGCGTGCGCCTGCGCCACGGTTACGTGATCGAATGCACCGGCTTTGATAAAGATGCTGATGGTAAAGTCATCGCAGTCCATTGTACCTATTTCCCGGACAGCAAGAGCGGCACCGAAGGCAGCGCTAACTATAAGGTCAAGGGCAACATCCATTGGGTCAGCGCCGCCCATGCGTTGGAAGCCGAGGTACGCTTGTACGACCGTCTATTCACTGATTCGCATCCGGATGCTGGCGGCAAGGACTTCAAAGCTGTGCTGAATCCGAACGCCAAGGAAGTCATCACTGCCTATCTGGAACCAGGCCTGAAGGACGCCAAACCAGAAGACCGCTATCAATTTGAGCGACACGGCTACTTCGTTGCAGATCGGATCGATTCGAAGCCCGGCAAGCCGGTCTTCAATCGGATAGTTACGTTAAAGGATAGCTGGATAAAATAAGCAACATTTAATTTTCCGCGCAAAAAATGAATAAAGATGCTACGCCGATCACACCCGGCGCGACGTCTTTATTCATTTGAAGCATGGTTTTGCATTATTCGATTCATAGATGACAAGATCATCATCAGAGAGATCCCATACTCAAGAAGGTGGCTGACGTGGACCAAGCTGTGATACAAGTAGAGATACCGGTACAGGACAGGACATCTAATGGTCAAATAACGTTGCTTATTGACAGAATCCTGATAAAGCGCGTCGGCGCTATACGGGCCTGTAAATAGATTTGTGTAAAT
>DCSW01000014.1 GCA_002325825.1 Collimonas sp. UBA1456 | reverse complement strand
ATCCTTGCTGACGCGTAATAGAAAGCTTGTGGTGCAATGGTAGACTGCTTCAGCAGTTTGTCATTGCAACAATGTACAGTGGGTGGCTGTCATCCACGGTTCGTTCTTTTAAGGAAAATGATGTCAGCTCCTAACCAAAAAATCCGTATCCGCCTGAAAGCGTTTGACTACAAACTGATCGACCAATCGGCTCAGGAAATCGTTGATACAGCTAAGCGCACCGGTGCAGTTGTCAAAGGCCCAGTACCGCTGCCAACACGTATCCAACGTTTTGACGTATTGCGCTCACCGCACGTCAATAAGACCTCCCGAGATCAGTTCGAAATCCGTACGCATCAACGCTTGATGGACATCGTTGATCCAACCAACAAAACTGTCGATGCGTTGATGAAGCTGGATCTGCCAGCCGGCGTGGACGTGGAAATCAAACTGCAATAAGAAAGAAATTTGTAACAAGCAATGCCATTGCGATACAGAATTGATGAGCCACCATGGCGTAGCGATTCGCGCCGTCTCCAATTCCTTATCGGTGTTGTAAAACAGTATTGACGGGTAAATGTTTGACATACCACGACAAAGATGGTCTTGCAAATAAAAATTTACCAGGTTACACTTATGAAATTCAGTGCAATTGTGGCTGTTTTTGCATTATGCGATTGCATTTATTTTAGTTGTATAAACATCAGCCCCGCCCAATCGTAGGCGGGAATGGAGAAAACAATGAGCTTAGGCCTTGTTGGTCGCAAGGTTGGGATGATGCGTATCTTCACCGAAGATGGGGATACGATCCCTGTAACCGTGCTAGACGTTTCGAATAACCGCGTGACCCAAATCAAAACGTCTGAAACAGACGGTTATACCGCTGTTCAAGTTGCATTCGGTTCGCGTCGCGCTTCACGCGTGACTAAAGCCGCTGCTGGGCACTACGCCAAAGCTGGCGTTGAGGCTGGTAGTATTCTCAGGGAATTCCGCATTGATTCAATTAAGGTTTCCGAGCTGAAGATCGGCGAAGTTATCGCTACTAGCCTGTTCGAAGTCGGTCAAAAGGTTGACGTTCAAGGTGTGTCGATCGGTAAAGGTTACGCTGGCACCATCAAGCGTCACAACTTCGCGTCCGGTCGTGCTACCCACGGTAACTCCCGTTCGCATAATGTTCCAGGTTCCATCGGTATGGCGCAGGATCCAGGTCGTGTTTTTCCTGGTAAGCGCATGACAGGTCACATGGGTGACGTTACTGTAACTGCGCAAAACCTCGAAATAGCACGTGTTGACGCTAAGCGCCAACTATTGTTGGTCAAGGGTGCGGTTCCAGGCGCGAAGAACGGTCAAGTCGTGGTCAGTCCTGCGATCAAAATCAAAGCTAAGAGGGGAGGCTAATTCATGGAACTAAAGCTCCTGAATGACCAAGGTCAAGCTGCTTTTAACGTTGTTGCTCCGGATGCCATTTTCGGCCGCGACTACAACGAAGCTCTGATTCACCAGATCGTGGTTGCCTATCAGGCTAATGCTCGTAGCGGTAACCGTAAGCAAAAAGACCGTGAAGAAGTTCATCACACGACTAAAAAGCCATGGCGCCAAAAGGGTACTGGCCGAGCTCGTGCCGGTATGTCGTCTTCGCCTCTGTGGCGCGGCGGTGGTCGGATTTTCCCGAATTCGCCTGATGAGAACTTTTCGCACAAAGTAAACAAGAAGATGTATCGCGCAGGTCTCTGTTCGATTCTTTCGCAGTTGGCACGCGAAGGTCGTTTGTTGGTCGTCGAAAATTTTTCTGTTGAAGCGCCAAAGACAAAGTTGCTGTCGCAAAAGTTGAAGACTATGGGTCTGGATTCCGTGTTGGTTATTACCGACAATCTGGAAGAAAACCTGTTGCTGGCGTCGCGTAATCTGCCAGGTTTCCTGGTTTGTGAGCTACGGAACGCTGATCCAGTATCGCTTGTATTCTACAAGAAGATCCTGATCACCAAGCTGGCTTTGGCGAAGATTGAGGAGATTTTGGCATGAACGCAATTAAATATAGCGAAGAACGCTTGATGAAAGTGTTGTTGGCGCCGGTAATTTCTGAAAAGGCAACGTTGGTTGCGGAAAAGAACGAGCAAGTCGTTTTCCGTATCGCGTCAGACGCTACCAAGCCGGAAGTCAAAGCTGCCGTCGAGTTGCTCTTCAAAGTTCAAGTCGAATCGGTTCAAGTTGCCAATCGTCAGGGTAAGACAAAGCGTAGTGGCAAGACCAAGGGTCGCCGCAACCACACTCGCCGCGCATTCGTATGCTTGGAGCCTGGCCAAGAAATTAACTTCACCGAAGAGGCTAAATAATGGCACTCGTTAAAGTTAAACCAACCTCACCGGGCCGTCGTGGGATGGTCAAGGTTGTTAATTCCGACTTGTATAAAGGTCGTCCATTTGCAGCCCTGATTGAGAAGAAGTCTAAAACAGCCGGTCGTAACAACAACGGTCATATAACCACTCGTCACATCGGCGGTGGTCATAAGCAACACTACCGTATGATCGACTTCAAGCGCACTAAAGATGGTATTCTAGCGAAAGTAGAACGTATCGAATACGATCCAAACCGCACGGCGAATATTGCTCTGTTGTGCTACGCCGATGGCGAGCGTCACTACATTATCGCCACTAAGGGCATGGCTGTAGGTGATCAACTAATGAGCGGCTCGGAAGCGCCGATCAAATCCGGTAACTGCCTGCCAATTCGCAATATTCCGGTTGGTACAATTCTGCATTGCGTCGAAATGCAGCCAGGTAAGGGGGGGCAAATGGCCCGTACTGCAGGCGCAGGCGTTGTCTTGATGGCTCGTGAAGGTAATTATGCTCAGATTCGTTTGCGCTCCGGTGAAGTTCGTCGCGTGCACATCGAATGCCGCGCTACCGTAGGTGAAGTTGGAAATTCAGAGCACAGCCTGCGCAAAATTGGTAAAGCGGGCGCGATGCGTTGGCGTGGCGTTCGTCCTACCGTCCGCGGTGTGGTCATGAACCCGGTTGACCATCCTCATGGTGGAGGTGAAGGCAAGACCGCAGCTGGTCGTCATCCAGTTTCGCCATGGGGTCAACAGACTAAGGGTAAGAAGACTCGCAGCAACAAGCGTACTACTTCTATGATCGTCTCGCGCCGCGGCAAGAAATAAGGGATAAAATATGACACGTTCATTGAAAAAAGGGCCGTTCTGCGACGCCTACCTAATAAAAAAAGTCGAAACCGCGCAAGCAGTCAAAGACAAAAAGCCAATCAAGACTTGGTCCCGTCGCTCGACCATCATGCCGGATTTTATCGGCCTGACGATTGCTGTGCATAATGGTAAACAACACATTCCGGTATATGTGTCCGAAAACATGGTTGGTCACAAGCTCGGCGAATTCGCGCTGACCCGTACATTCAAGGGTCATGCTGCTGATAAGAAGGCTAAGAAATAAGGTCCGATGATGGAAACTAAAGCTACCCTCCGCGACGTGCGCCTGTCGGCCCAAAAGGGCCGTCTGGTCGCTGACTTGATTCGAGGCGAAAAAATTGATCACGCGCTTAACATCCTGACTTTTAGCGCTAAGAAAGGTGCAGCTATCATCAAGCGTGTTTTGGAATCCGCAATTGCGAATGCAGAACACAATGACGGTGCTGACATCGATGAGCTGAAGGTCATGACGATTTACGTAGAAAAAGCTTCGGTCCTGAGGCGCTTCACAGCGCGTGCAAAAGGCCGTGGTGATCGTATCTCGAAGCAATCCTGTCACATATACGTGACTGTCGGAAACTAAGGAGTCACGATGGGACAGAAGATTCATCCAACTGGTTTTCGCCTTGTGGTTACACGTAACTGGGGATCCCGCTGGTATGCAGGCAATAGCAATTTTGCCAAAATGCTTAGCGAAGATCTGAAAGTTCGTGCTTTTCTCAAGAAAAAACTGAAGAACGCATCGGTCGGTCGTGTTGTTATCGAGCGTCCTGCAAAGAATGCACGTATCACGATTTACAGCTCGCGTCCTGGCGTTGTTATCGGTAAAAAAGGCGAAGATATCGAAGTACTGAAGTTGTCGTTGACCAAACTGATGGGTGTGCCGGTTCACGTTAATATCGAAGAAATTCGTAAGCCTGAAATCGACGCGCAACTGATTGCCGATTCGATCGCGCAACAGCTCGAAAAACGTATTATGTTCCGCCGCGCGATGAAACGTGCAATGCAGAATGCGATGCGTCTGGGTGCGCAGGGTATTAAGATCATGTCTTCCGGCCGTCTGAATGGTATCGAAATAGCTCGTACCGAATGGTATCGCGAGGGTCGCGTACCACTTCACACACTGCGTGCTGATATCGATTATGGTTTCGGTGAAGCTGAAACTACATACGGCATTATCGGCATTAAGGTTTGGGTCTACAAGGGTGATCGTTTGGCTAACGGCGAAGCGTCGGTAATTGACGTGCCTAACGACGACGACAACAAGAAGCGCCGTGGTCCACGTCGTGACGATGGCAAACCAGCTGGTCGTCCGCGTGCTAAAACTACAACGGCAGGTCTAGGTGCGCCAGCTGCTCGTCCGGCTCGTGCCAAGAAGCCGGATTTGGCTTCTGAAGGTGCTGCTGCACCGGTTGAGAAAGTGGGAGCATAATCATGCTGCAACCAGCACGCAGAAAATATCGTAAAGAGCAAAAGGGCCGTAACAAGGGTATTTCGCATTCGCGCTGTACCGCCGTATCGTTTGGCGAGTTTGGCCTGAAGGCGGTTGGTCGCGGTCGTATTACCGCGCGTCAGATCGAAGCAGCTCGTCGTGCAATGACTCGTCATATCAAGCGGGGTGGTCGTATCTGGATTCGTATTTTCCCGGATAAGCCAATTTCGCAAAAGCCTGCTGAAGTCCGTATGGGTAACGGTAAGGGTAATCCCGAGTATTACGTTTCTGAAATCCAGCCAGGTAAAATGCTGTACGAGATGGATGGTGTCGACGAGGCTCTGGCGCGTGAGGCATTCCGTTTGGCTGCAGCTAAACTGCCATTTTTGACCACGTTTGTTGTGCGTCAAGCCGGCCAATAATTGGAGTGAAACATGAAAGCATCTGAACTCCGCGACAAAGATCAAGCGGCCTTGGTGAAAGAGCTGAACGAGTTGTTGAAGGCGCAATTTAGCCTTCGTATGCAAATCGCTACTCAGCAATTGAGTAATACGTCGCAATTGAAGAAAGTTCGTCGCGATATAGCGCGGGTCAAGACCGCGATCAATTCGAAGGGCGTCCTATAATGAACGATCAAGTGAAACAAGCGCTAAAACGCACGCTGGTTGGTAAAGTTGTGTCCGATAAAATGGACAAGACTGTTACTGTCCTGATTGAACGCCACGTCAAGCATCCTTTGTATGGCAAAATCATCGTGCGTACTAATAAATACCATGCGCATGACGAAACCAACCAAGCAAAGGAAGGCGACGTTGTCGAAATCCAAGAAGGACGTCCAATCTCCAAGACTAAAGCTTGGAGTGTGACACGTGTGGTACAAGTGGCACAGTTCCTGTGAATAAATGTTGCAAGCCAAGAATTTTGATGCGATAATCATAAATCTGATTGTTCTTGGGTTAGAATGAAAGAAATAAACAACCTGCAGTACCTAGTAGGAAGTTTTGGAAGTCGTCCACCTAAACAGTGCGCTCAGCAGAGTTGCCCTGACAGGACCAAGACTGACCGTAAATCCGCATCGTGCGGCAGCGAGTTAAGTTGGGAAAGAAAACATTATGATTCAAACGGAAAGCTGGCTCAAAGTAGCCGACAACACTGGTGCACGCGAAGTAATGTGTATCAAGGTTCTGGGTGGTTCCAAGCGTCGCTATGCCAGAATTGGTGATGTGATTAAGGTTACCGTTAAAGTGGCGGCACCACGTGGTCGCGTCAAAAAAGGTGAGATCTATAATGCCGTTGTCGTGCGAACCGCTAAGGGCGTACGTCGCCAAGATGGTTCGTTGGTTAAGTTCGATGGCAATGCAGCGGTGTTGCTGAACGCGAAGCTTGAGCCAATTGGTACGCGTATTTTCGGACCAGTCACTCGTGAATTGCGCACAGAGCGCTTCATGAAGATTGTGTCGCTCGCGCCTGAAGTGCTGTAAGGAGTCGAGATGGATAAGATTCGGAAAAGCGACGAAGTAATAGTTCTGACGGGTAAAGATAAGGGCAGGCGTGGTGTTGTTAAGCAACGTGTTGATGCTGACCACGTCATCGTTGAAGGTGTCAATGTTGCTAAAAAATCGACTAAGCCAAACCCGATGACTGGTGTAACTGGTGGTATCATTGACAAGTTGATGCCAATTCACGTGTCAAATGTTGCGTTGTTTAACGCTGCAACTGGCAAGGCAGATCGCGTTGGCTTTAAAGATATGGACGGTAAAAAAGTCCGCATTTTCAAGTCCAGTGGCGAAGTTGTTAAGGTTTAAGAAATCATGGTCCGTCTCCAAGAATTCTATAAAGAAAAAGTCGTTACAGCTTTGATAGCAAAGTACGCTTACAAGTCTGTAATGGAGGTGCCGCGTATCTTGAAGATCACCCTGAACATGGGTCTGTCGGAAGCGATTGCGGAGAAGAAAATCATAGAGCACGCTGTTGGCGATCTAACCAAGATTGCGGGTCAAAAGCCAGTAGTAACCAAGGCCCGTAAAGCTATTGCGGGTTTCAAGATCCGTGAAGGCTACCCAATTGGTTGCATGGTTACACTGCGTGGCGCTCGCATGTACGAATTTCTTGATCGCCTGATCACTGTTGCGCTTCCGCGTGTTCGTGACTTCCGTGGTATTTCCGGTCGTGCATTTGACGGTCGTGGTAACTACAATATTGGCGTGAAAGAGCAGATAATTTTCCCTGAAATTGAGTACGACAAGATTGACGTGTTGCGTGGTATGAATATCAGCATCACGACAACTGCTAAGGCCGACGACGAAGCAAAGTCGCTTCTCGCCGCATTTAAATTTCCGTTTAGAAACTGAGGTTGCCATGGCAAAACTGGCACTGATTAACCGTGAAAAAAAGCGCGCTGACCTGGTAAAGAAATATGTAGGTACGCGTACCGAGTTAAAATCAATCATTGATAACCAATCGAAGTCGGAAGAAGAGCGTTATGAAGCTCGCTTGAAATTACAAGCGCTGCCGCGTAACTCTGCTCCGACCCGTAAACGTAATCGTTGCGCCCTGACTGGTCGTCCACGTGGCACTTTTCGCAAGTTTGGCCTGGGTCGTGTTAAGCTCCGTGAAATCGCTATGCGTGGCGAGATTCCGGGTATGACTAAAGCAAGCTGGTAATAGGAGGATATGCAATGAGTATGAGCGATCCTATCGCCGATATGCTGACCCGTATTCGCAATGCGCAAGTAGTCCACAAGTTAACCGTGACAATGCCATCGTCGAAGATCAAAGTTGCGATTGCCATTGTTCTCAAGGACGAGGGTTATATTGAGGATTTTACTGTCGCCGCAGAAGGTGGCAAGTCGGAACTTAAAATCGGTTTGAAGTATTATGCTGGCCGCCCTGTTATTGAACGCCTCGATCGCGTGTCTCGTCCAGGGCTGCGTATCTATAAAGGTAAAGATGACATTCCTAACGTGATGAACGGCTTGGGTGTGGCAATCATTTCGACACCTGCTGGTGTCATGACGGACCGCAAAGCACGCGTAACCGGTGTCGGTGGCGAAGTCATTTGCTACGTCGCCTAAGGAGTGCAATATGTCTCGTGTAGGTAAAATGCCGATTGCACTGCCAACTGGCGCGGAAGCGACCATTACAGCAGAACAGATCACAATTAAGGGCCCATTGGGCTGGCTTTGCCAGCCTTTGAATGGTCTTGTGAAGATCGAAAACAATAATAGTACGCTAAATTTCAGCGCCGCTGACGACAGCCGTGAAGCCAACGCGATGTCGGGCACCTTGCGTGCTCTGGTCAACAACATGGTCAATGGCGTAACTAAGGGCTTCGAAAAGAAATTGAATTTGGTTGGCGTCGGTTTTCGTGCTCAAGCTCAAGGTGATAAGTTGAATCTGTCGCTCGGTTTTTCGCATCCTATCGTTCACCAAATGCCGGAAGGTGTTACCGTGGCAACGCCGACGCAAACCGAGATCCTGATCAAGGGTATCGATCAGCAACGTGTTGGTCAGGTTGCTGCGGAAATTCGTGCTTACCGCGAACCTGAGCCTTATAAAGGCAAGGGCGTTCGTTACTCGGACGAAGTGGTAATCCTTAAAGAAACCAAGAAGAAGTAATAGGGTTTGACGATGGATAAGAAACAATCACGTCTGCGCCGTTCACGCCAGACGCGTGCCAAGATCGTAGAGTTAAAGGTGAACCGCCTGGCAGTGCATCGGACCAACTTGCATATCTACGCAAGCATAATCAGTCCTGACGCTAAAGTTCTGGCTTCGGCCTCCACTGTGGAAGCCGAAGTACGTGCAGAGCTGGCCGGTAAGTCTGGTGCAGGCGGTAATACGGTAGCTGCATCTTTGGTTGGCAAGCGCGTTGCTGAGAAGGCACTGAAAGCAGGAGTTACCGAAGTTGCTTTTGATCGCTCCGGTTTCCGTTATCATGGCCGCGTCAAGGTGCTGGCAGATGCCGCCCGTGAAGCTGGTCTGAAGTTCTAAGAAAGAATCGTAATGGCAAAAATGCAATCGAAAATGCAAAGCGATAAGCCGGATGATGGTATGCGCGAAAAAATGATCGCGGTGAACCGTGTGACCAAGGTGGTCAAGGGTGGTCGTATTATGGGTTTCGCTGCATTAGCTGTTGTTGGTGATGGTGACGGTCGTATCGGTATGGGTAAGGGAAAGTCAAAAGAAGTCCCTGTTGCTGTTCAGAAAGCTATGGAAGAAGCCCGTCGCAAGATGATCAAGGTCACTCTGAAGAACGGCACCTTACAACACGCTATATCTGGCAAGCACGGTGCGTCATCAGTTTTGATGTTGCCAGCTAAAAATGGTACTGGAGTCATTGCCGGTGGTCCAATGCGCGCCATTTTCGAAGTGCTGGGTGTGACGAATGTTGTGGCGAAATCCACTGGATCGACCAATCCGTACAACATGGTTCGTGCTACGTTGAACGGCCTTTTGAAAATGAATACTGCATCAGAAATTGCTGCCAAGCGCGGCAAGTCTGTTGAGAAAATTCTAGGCTAGGGTAATCAACATGATAGAGACTGTGAAAGTACAATTGGTCAGGAGTTTGATCGGCACTCGCGAAACCCATCGCGCGATAGTTCGCGGCTTGGGCCTTCGTCGGGTCAACTCGGTTTCCGAGTTGCAAGATACTCCTGCAGTGCGCGGCATGATCAATAAAGTATCATATATTGTGAAGGTTGTTTTGTAAGTTTGCGCTTGCGAACGGAGTAAATTATGGAATTAAATACTATTCAACCTGCAGAAGGTTCAAAGCACTACAAACGTCGCGTTGGTCGTGGTATTGGCTCGGGCTTAGGTAAAACATCAGGCCGCGGTCACAAGGGTCAAAAATCGCGTTCAGGTGGTTTCCACAAGGTCGGCTTCGAAGGCGGTCAGATGCCTTTGCAACGTCGTTTGCCAAAGCGCGGCTTCAAGTCGATGGCAACTCCGTACAAAGCCGAAGTGCGTTTGTCGGACCTGGAAAATCTGCCTGTAGCCGAAGTGGATATCTTGGTTTTGAAACAAGCTGGCGTGATTGGTGAGCTGATACGTGTGGTACGTGTAATCTTGTCTGGCGAAGTCACTAAAAAAGTAACACTCAAAGGCTTGATTGCTACTAAAGGCGCAAAAGTAGCGATTGAAGCAGCTGGTGGATCTGTTGCCTGATTTTTTGTTCTAACTCGTAGCAATGGAGCTATAAGTGGTGACTTCTCCACAACTTGCAAAGAGTACCGCGAGCGGTTTTCCTTGGGTCCGTCTGTGGTTTTTGCTTGCTGCATTGGTTGTCTATCGTATCGGTGCGCACATTCCTGTACCGGGAATTGATCCATCGCAATTAGTACAATTGTTCAAGCAGCACCAGAGCGGCATTTTGGGCATGTTCAACATGTTTTCTGGTGGTGCGTTATCGCGGTTCACCGTCTTTGCGCTGGGGATAATGCCGTATATCTCGGCGTCGATCGTGATGCAGTTAATGTCTATTGTGTCGCCGCAGTTGGAAGCACTGAAGAAAGAAGGCGAGTCTGGACGTCGGAAGATTACTCAGTACACCCGTTACGGTACACTGTTTCTGGCTATGTTTCAGGCGCTAGGCATTGCGGTAGCTTTGGAGTCGCAACCTGGCTTGGTGTTGGATGCAGGTCTGGCTTTTCGATTTACTACAGTCGTGACGTTGGTGACTGGAACTATATTCTTGATGTGGTTGGGTGAACAAATTACCGAGCGCGGTCTCGGCAATGGTATCTCGGTCATCATTTTTGCAGGCATTGCAGCCGGTTTACCAACCGCGATCGGTGGTCTGTTCGGTCAAGTAAGTACCGGTTCGATGAGTTCTATTTCGGCAATCTTGATTTGTATAATTGCTGCAGCGGTAACTTATCTGGTGGTATTTATTGAGCGTGGTCAGCGCAAGATTTTGGTAAATTACGCCAAGCGTGAGGTGGGAAACAAGATTTACAGCGGTCAGAGAAGTCATTTGCCGCTGAAACTGAATATGGCGGGAGTGATCCCTCCTATCTTCGCTTCCTCGATCATCTTATTTCCTGCGGCAATCACGAGTTGGTTTACGTCCGGAGATTCAACTAACCTAGTTGTGAATTTTCTTAAGGATGTGGCGGCTTCATTGGCGCCAGGCGAACCAATTCATGCGTTGCTGTATGCGATTACAATTGTGTTTTTTTGCTTTTTCTACACAGCGTTGGTGTTTAACAGTAAGGAAACCGCTGACAATCTGAAGAAGAGCGGGGCATTTGTACCTGGAATTCGTCCTGGTGAGCAAACCGCACGTTATATCGACAAGATCTTGATGCGTCTGACTTTGGTCGGTGCAGTCTATATTACGGTGGTCTGCCTGGTTCCAGAATTCTTGATAGCTCGCTGGAAAGTGCCGTTCTATTTCGGTGGTACATCGTTGTTGATTATCGTTGTGGTGACGATGGATTTTATGGCGCAGGTACAGAATTACGTGATGTCGCAGCAATACGATGCGCTGCTTCGTAAAGCAAATTTTAAGAGCGGCGTTCCAACGCGTTAAATTGAAATGAACGAATAAAGGAACCAGTAGACCGAATGGCAAAAGACGATGTTATCCAGATGCAAGGCGAGATTCTTGAGAATCTTCCAAATGCAACATTTAGAGTCAAGTTAGAAAACGGACATATCGTTCTCGGTCATATTTCTGGCAAGATGCGCATGAACTATATTCGTATCCTCCCAGGAGATAAGGTGACGGTAGAATTGACACCTTATGATTTAAGCCGGGCACGAATTGTGTTTCGTACCAAGTAACAGCAATTAGAATCTAGAATGAAAGAGGGCGAAAATGAAAGTGCTCGCATCAGTCAAGCGAATCTGCCGCAACTGTAAAATCATTAAGCGCAAAGGCGTTGTCCGCGTCATTTGTACAGAACCGCGCCATAAACAGCGCCAAGGTTAACAAAGCTATTGATCGAGGAATAACGAATGGCACGTATTGCAGGGGTAAATATACCAAATCATCAGCACACTGTTATCGGCTTGACGGCTATCTACGGTGTTGGCCGCCAACGCGCAAAGAAAATTTGTGAAAGCACGAGTATTCTGACTACGAAGAAGATCCAAGATCTCGACGACAACGAGCTGGAAAAGCTGCGCGACGAAATTGCAAAATTTGTCGTCGAAGGTGATCTGCGTCGTGAACTGTCGATGAGCATCAAACGTTTGATGGATCTGGGATGCTACCGTGGTATGCGTCATCGCAAAGGCTTGCCTTGTCGTGGTCAACGTACTCGTACTAATGCTCGTACCCGCAAGGGGCCGCGCAAAGCCGCTCAATCGCTGAAGAAATAATTATTAGTCAGTAGAGGACAGGGTAATTAGCTACGCTCCGGTAGCTTGTCAACCCTGTCACGTAATTACTAAAATTAATTGGTTTCAAGGAAACTATTATGGCAAAGTCCCCAAATAACGCCGCAGCAGCACGTGTACGTAAAAAAGTTAGAAAGAACGTTGCTGAAGGTGTCGCTCATATTCATGCATCATTCAACAACACCATCATCACGATTACCGATCGTCAAGGTAATGTGTTATCGTGGGCGACATCTGGTGGTTCTGGCTTTAAAGGCTCTCGCAAGTCGACCCCATTTGCAGCGCAGGTTGCAGCAGAAGCCGCTGGTAAAGTGGCGGTGGAATGTGGCGTAAAGAACCTGGAAGTGCGGATCAAGGGTCCAGGTCCTGGTCGTGAATCTGCTGTTCGCGCGTTGAACAATCTGGGTATCAAGATCACCCAGATTCAAGACGTAACTCCAGTGCCGCATAATGGTTGCCGCCCGCCAAAGCGTCGTCGTATCTAAATCTGTGCAGATTTTTGCTATTGCATGGTAATAACGTATGCAAGTAACCCGTCAATGATCTTGACGGGTTTTGTTGTTAAGTCCACTGTCTAGTTGATGGTAAATTAGACTAGCGCCAGGTTGGTTGTCCATCGCAAAAGCGGTCATACCCAGGCGTCATATTTTTAAAAGGAAGCATCGTGGCACGCTATATCGGACCTAAAGCAAAACTTTCCCGCCGTGAAGGTACGGACCTTTTTCTTAAGAGCGCACGTCGCTCGCTGGATTCCAAATGCAAACTGGATTCCAAGCCAGGTCAACACGGTCGTACTTCTGGCGCCCGTACCTCCGACTATGGTAATCAATTGCGCGAAAAGCAAAAGGTCAAGCGTATGTACGGCATTATGGAACGTCAGTTTCGCCGCTACTTCGCTGAAGCGGACCGTCGTAAGGGCAATACTGGCGAAACACTGCTGCATTTGCTGGAAGCACGTCTGGACAACGTTGTTTATCGCATGGGCTTCGGTTCGACACGCGCTGAGAGCCGTCAGTTGGTGTCGCACAAGGCGTTCACCGTAAACGGCAATGTTGTGAACATCGCTTCGTACCAAATGAAGGCCGGCGACGTGATCGCTGTTCGTGAAAAAGCCAAGAAGCAAGTGCGTATCGTTGAAGCGTTGCAACTGGCTGAACAAGGCGACGTGCCGTCGTGGGTTTCGGTTGATGCGAAGAAGATGGAAGGTACTTTCAAGTCTCTGCCAGACCGCAACGAAATTGCCAATGACGTCAACGAATCGCTGATCGTTGAACTGTACTCGCGTTAATTTTAGTTTTTCGATCGCACTTGAATCCGGTGACGATCGTTTCATCAGGGTGTCTCTGACGATCCTAGCGATTGTTGTAGGCATCCTTAAGGCCATCAGCCTTATCGGTGTAACGAGCCGAGGGTACTGAAAAGGACATTTCATGCAAAATAGTTTGTTAAAGCCACGTATTATCGAAGTAGAAGCACTGGGTGCTGGCCACGCTAAAGTCGTGATGGAGCCGTTTGAACGTGGTTATGGTCACACTCTTGGTAACGCGCTGCGCCGCGTCCTGCTGTCGTCAATGGTTGGCTATGCGCCGACTGAAGTAACGATCGCTGGTGTGGTTCATGAGTATTCGTCACTTGACGGTGTGCAGGAAGACGTAGTCGATGTCCTGTTAAATCTAAAGGGCGTCGTATTCAAGTTGCATAACCGCGACGAAGTAACCATGACATTGAAAAAAAATGGCGAAGGCGCTGTGCTGGCTTCCGACATCGATCTGCCGCATGACGTAGAGCTGGTGAATCCTGAGCACGTGATTGCCAATCTGACAGCCGGTGGTGCGTTGGAAATGCAGATCAAGGTAGAAAAAGGTCGTGGCTATGTCCCGGGCAACGTTCGTCGCCTGACTGAAGACGCGAACAAGACGATTGGCCGTATTATTCTGGATGCATCCTTCTCGCCAGTGCGTCGTGTTTCCTACGCTGTTGAGTCGGCCCGTGTGGAACAGCGTACCGATCTTGATAAGCTGATCATCAACATTGAAACCAATGGCGTGATCACTCCGGAAGAAGCGATTCGCCAATCGGCTCGCGTGCTGGTTGATCAACTGAATGTATTCGCTGCTCTGGAAGGTACTGAAGTTGCTGCCGAAGTGCCATCTCGCACACCGCGAATCGATCCTATCTTGTTGCGTCCGGTCGACGACCTGGAATTGACAGTACGTTCGGCGAACTGCCTCAAAGCAGAAAACATTTACTATATTGGAGATTTGATCCAGCGTAGCGAAAATGAGCTCCTGAAGACGCCAAACCTGGGTCGCAAGTCCTTGAATGAAATCAAGGAAGTTTTGGCATACCGTGGTTTGACATTGCGCATGAAGCTGGAAAACTGGCCGTCTGCAGGGGCAGGCCCGGAAAAGTAATATTTATTGTAAGAGCCCGTTCGAAATCTTTTG
>DCSW01000015.1 GCA_002325825.1 Collimonas sp. UBA1456 | reverse complement strand
GTTTTCAATGGAATATGCTACCGCAAGGATTTCCGTGCTAAAAGCACGGTGCATTGAAAAATGCAGGAAACTTTGGAAAAACTGTGAGCGTCAGTTCAATACCAGGCTGCAATTAGTCAATTTTTTTCCTCGTTTCAATATTAAAAAGATGTTAAAAAAATTTCCAACAAGATCTAATATTTATACGTTAAACAAGAAATTCAATACGTCGCCATCCTTGACGATGTATTCCTTGCCTTCGGCGCGCATCTTGCCGGCCTCTTTGGCGCCTTGCTCACCCTTGTGGGTGATGAAGTCGTCATAGGCGATGGTTTGCGCACGAATGAAGCCGCGTTCGAAGTCGGTGTGGATCACGCCCGCCGCTTGCGAGCCGGTATCACCGACGTGGATGGTCCAGGCGCGTACTTCCTTGGCGCCTGCGGTGAAGTAGGTTTGCAGGCCGAGTAGCTTGAAGGCGGCACGGATCAGTCGGTCCAGGCCCGGCTCTTCCATACCCATGTCGGCCAGGAACACCTGCTTATCGGCTTCGTCCAGGTCGACGATTTCCGATTCGATGGCAGCACAAATTGCCACAATAGGGGCATTCTGCGACGCAGCGTATTTGGTCAACTGATCCAGCATCGGATTGTTGCTGAAACCATGATCTGAAACGTTGGGGACATACATGGCCGGCTTGGCGGTGATCAGGTATAATGGTTTGATCATGGCCATTTCTTCAGCGTCGAGGCCGCAGGCACGCACCGGCTTGGCCTGATTCAGTTCCGGCATCAGACGTTCCAGAAGCACCACCAGCTTGGCGGCATCCTTGTTGCCGGAGCGCGCTTTCTTGCTTTCACGATGGATGGCTTTTTCTACTGCGCCCATGTCGGCCAGCGCCAGTTCGGTCTGGATCACGTCGATGTCATTGAGCGGATTGATCTTGCCGGCCACGTGAATCACGTTGTCGTCTTCAAAGCAGCGCACCACATTGACGATGGCGTCGGTTTCGCGGATATGCGCGAGGAACTGGTTACCCAATCCTTCACCCTTGGAGGCGCCAGCCACCAGGCCGGCGATATCGACAAACTCCACAGTGGCCGGCAGGATACGTTCTGGCTTGACGATCTCAGCCAGCGCCTTGAGGCGCGGGTCCGGCACTTCGATTATGCCGATGTTCGGTTCTATAGTACAGAACGGATAATTCTCCGCCGGGATGTTTGCTTTGGTCAGGGCATTGAAGAGAGTCGATTTGCCGACGTTTGGAAGGCCGACGATGCCGCATTTGAGACTCATTGAAAAACTTTCTAAATCAATAGGTTAGTTGTGTTTTATATTCGTTTTACGAGCCAACTGCGAAGGCGTTTTGCTGAATCATGAAGTTGCATATTAGAAATGAAATTGGGGCGGAGTCAAGTAACAATACCAACTCATAAATCGGCTTAGGATACATACAATCTTCGCTTTTTTAACCGTTTATCCGCTTCCCAAAGCCCAATTGTAACTCCCCGCGGGCGCTTATCCTGAACGGAGATGAGATAAATGATAGGCAACATATTGGCATATTTCCAAAACTCAGCGTCGCTGATTTGCGCATTCCTTACTCTGCATTACTTGGCTATGATATGCAATTGCATTGTCGCCGCTTCGAATTTTCCTTGGCACAGCGCGGGGATGATCTGCAAGCTGGCAGAAATCGCGTTGTCGATCAACTTTTGTTCATCTTTGCGCGGGCAATGCAATACGAAATCAGCCACGACCTGTTGCAGGTTCAATGTGCGTGGATGGCCGATACCGAGCCGCAGGCGCCAGTAATCCTGGGCGCCAAGAGCTGCCGTAATGTCTTTCAAACCGTTGTGACCACCCGATGAACCGCCTTTTCTCAGCCTAGCACTGCCGGGCGGCAGATGGAGCTCGTCATGCACCACCAGGATCTCATCAGCAGCGATCTTGTAGAAGCGCGCGATGGCTCCTACCGATTGGCCGGAGCGGTTCATGAAAGTTTGCGGTTCCAGCAACCATACTTCCTGTTCTGCGATGCTGGCCTTGGCGGCGAACGCGTTGAAGCGGGATTCCCGCACCAGGTTGCGACCGAGATCGCTGGACAGATTGTCGACCAGCCAGAAGCCGGCATTGTGGCGCGTCTGTTCGTATTCCAGGCCAGGATTACCAAGGCCGACGATGAGGCGGATGGACATGGTGTTTTCTATTTTTCTCCGAGGAGGCAGGGCGGGGCATGCCTTGTTTCAAACTGATCCAGCAACAGCGCCGATTATCGTGGATATTACATGCTGCCGTCCAATCAGCGGGTATTCGTGTCGAGTACATCACCGCCAATAAAAAACCCGCTATGAATGGCGGGTTTCTCGGCCAGTATAAGATCCGGCAAAATACGACGATGAATTACTTCGTGTCGATAGCGTCAGCGTCAGCTTCAACTTTACCGGCTGGGATCGACGCAGTAGCGATCGTCAGGTTCTCTTGAGACACAGCGACAACGCCCTTCGGCAGCTTGAGGTCAGCTAAGTGGATCGAGTGACCGACTTCGATGCTGGTCAGATCAACTTCGACGAACTCTGGCAGGTCGTCTGGCAGACAGGAAATATCCAGTTCGGTCAAAATGTGGCTGATGATGGCGCCGGACAGCTTCACTGCAGGAGCGATTTCTGCATTGATGAAGTGCAGAGGTACTTTAACGTGGATAGTCTGTTTAGCATCGACGCGCTGGAAGTCAACGTGCAGGATCAATTGCTTGTATGCGTGGACTTGAAAGTCGCGCAGCAGAACTTTCTGTACCTTGCCGTCGATTTCGAGATCGAGAATCGAAGAGTGGAAAGTTTCTTTTTTCAGCGCGTGGTACAGCGCATTATGGTCAAGCGAGATATTGACCGGCGCGTCCGATCCACCATAAACGATACCTGGTGTTTGGCCAGCATTGCGCAGGCGGCGGCTCGCTCCGGTCCCCTGCTCTTTGCGTATAAATGCGATTACTTTCATTTTGAAGCTCCATTGTGTGCCGGATAGAAGTCCGGTGGTAAAAATCCTCCGCGACCAGAGGGTTCAAAATAATTGCGGGACAGAGTTTGTGAGTCGCCTCAGAGCGACGGATTACACTATCCGTGCGACTTTGCCATCAACTGACTAAATAAAACAGTTCAACTATATAGAACAACAATTACTCGGCAAACAGTGACATCACCGAGTCACACTTGGTAATACGCTTGAATGTTTCGGCCAACAATCCAGCACAAGATAATTGGCGGATCTTGCCGCAAGCCTTGGCTTCCGCCGACAGCGGAATGGTGTCAACCACCACCAGTTCATCCAGCGGCGAATTGACGATGCGCTGTAGGGCCGGACCGGACAAAATCGGATGCGTACAGTAAGCAACCACTTTTTTGGTGCCGCGCTCTTTCAATGCCTCCGCGGCCTTGGTAAGCGTGCCGGCGGTATCGACCATATCATCCATGATTACACAGTTACGGCCTTCGACTTCACCGATGATATTCATGACTTCCGACACATTCGTCTTCGGACGCCGCTTGTCGATGATCGCCAGGTCGCAGTTCAGGCGTTTTGCCAATGCGCGGGCACGAACCACACCGCCGACGTCCGGTGAGACAACCAGCAGATCGTCGTAGTTCTTGCTTACCAAGTCGCTCAGCAGAATCGGCGATGCGTAGATGTTATCTACCGGAATATCAAAGAAACCTTGAATCTGGTCAGCGTGTAAATCCATGATGATGACGCGTTCGACACCGGCTTCTTGCAGCATGTTAGCCACTACCTTAGCCGAAATCGCAACCCGCGCCGAGCGTGGGCGGCGGTCTTGCCGTGCGTAGCCATAGTATGGAATCGCAGCGGTAATCCGGCCGGCCGAGGCACGTTTCAGCGCATCGACCATCAACATGATTTCCATCAGGTTGTCATTGGTTGGTGCACAAGTCGATTGCAGCATGAATACGTCTTTGCCACGTACGTTCTCATTGATCTGGACCATAACTTCTCCGTCGGAGAACCTGGTCACGTTGGCTTTACCTAGCGGGATACCGAGTTGCTTGGCAACCCCAATAGCTAGTTCGGGGTTTGCGTTGCCGGTAAAAACCATCAGGTTTTCGTTTGCCATGGAGATCTCTGGATACTGTCGTTAAAAAGTTAAGAAGCCGCCAATGAAAGACCGTTGCAGTCTTGCGTTGGCGGCTTATGCTTTCGCTGTGTGCTGTGTTTCGATGCGTCTTGGTCTATCTGGAACTCTGGTGCTACTTGTTTCTGGGGATTATTGCCTTGTTTAAGGGCAGGGGAACAAGGATTCGAACCTTGGAATGCTGGAATCAAAATCCAGTGCCTTAACCAGCTTGGCGATTCCCCTAGGCAAATTGTTGTTTACCATAAAACTGCGCTGACACTACTTGCTGCACTTGAATCTGATTCTAAACCGTATTCTCTAATACAATACTATTCTCGATCCAAAAAATTTACCAGCGGGTGTTCCTGCATAGCGTTGGCTTTCCATGCTTTCCAGTGACTCGGTACTAACTTTAGCGTTTCATCAGCTTGTTTTTCTTGCAAAAATCCACAAAAAACACAAGAACCTGATCCTGTCATCCTGGCATCCCCATAATTGCTAAGCCATTTTATGGCGTTAGCAATTATGGGGAATTGCTTGGTAGCTACGGGTTCCAAATCGTTCTTTCCGAACAGATTATTGCCAGACATCGCAATTTCCGTTATTATTATTGGTTTCGTATTCCTTGTCAATTCTGATGATGAAAAAATTATTTCTGTCGGAATTGCTACGCCAGGATCAATTATAACGAACCATAGGGCGGGGGTGTCAAGCTTTTGCAGTGATTCCCCTACTCCTTCTGCAAATGCATTCCGGCCGAACAGGAAAAATGGTACATCGGCACCGAGTTGCAGCCCCAAAATCATCAATTCCTCGCGTGACAATCCGCCTTGCCACAGATGGTTCAGCGCCATCAGTGTGGTGGCCGCATCGGATGAGCCGCCGCCCAGGCCGCCGCCCATCGGCAAATTCTTTTCGATAGAAATATTCGAGCCGAGTCGATCTGAGGCGATCTCACCTTTGGCCTGTATTGCCGATTGCAGCAATTTGGCGGCGCGCACGATCAGGTCGTTCTGTTCCGGCACGCCAGGAATATCGGTGCTACGTCGGATCAGCCCGTCGTCGCGCACCTCGAAATGCAGCATGTCCTTGAAATCGATCAGTTGGAATACGGTTTGCAACAGATGGTAGCCGTCGGGACGGCGTCGGGTAACGTGCAGGAATAAATTCAGTTTGGCTGGGGCCGGACAGTTGTGCAGCGTGCGAATCATGGCAAATTAACGTGGTTGGCGGCTATCGATGACGATGCGAATGGCAACGTTGCCGACTTGGGTGGCATCGCGCGCCAGGTCGATGAGTTTCGGATAACTATCGGCGGCATCGCTTTGAATTTGCCAGTTGGTGTACTGGACACGCCAGTTGTCGGTCGTAGAGACATTATACGTATCGGTAGCCGGTGTGGCGACGAAGCATTGGCCTGCGGCGTTGCGACCGAAGCCTTGCAGCCAGTCGCTCAAGCCAGCGATCGGCAGCGGCCAGCCCAGCGTCTGTATCGTCAGTGCATCGACGTTGCTGGCGCTGCGAATCGGCTGGCCTGCTTGCGCTAGGGTTGCCTGGTCGGCTCCGATATTGATGGTGGCCAAGGTTTGGCCGAGCGGAGATAGGAGCGTTACGACAGTCTCTGTAGCGTTTTGTGACCAGATGAAATTGCCGTGTATCGCCTGCTCCTTGCCCTTCTGTTCATAGCGTGCCGACAAGCGACCGCTGACATCGATCAGTTGATGGTACTGTCGCGCGGCGCCGCTCACGGCATTGGTCACCGTGGCGCCATTGCCCGTTTGCTGAAAGGTGCTGCAACCGCCGATCGCCAGTGCCATCATGAAAACTAATCCGAAGCGACTCGCGGTAATGTTTGAGCGGTACATCATAGGTTGGCCCCCAGCCGTGTCAGGGTACTTTTCAAGCTGTCGTTTTGTGGATCCTTGTACTGCACTTCTCGCCAGAATTTCTGCGCAGCGGTCTTTTGTCCCTTGGCCCACAGGACCTCGCCCAGATGCACGCCGATCTCAGGATCGGGCAGCAATCCATAGGCATTGCGCAACTGCGATTCCGCTTCATCCAGATTACCCAACCGGTATTGCACCCAGCCCATGCTGTCAACGATGAACGGGTCGTGCGGTGCTAGTGCCAGCGCTTTCTGGATCAGCATCAAAGCCTCCTGCAGGCGGATATTGCGATCGGCTAGTGAGTAGCCTAAAGCGTTGTAAGCCTGCTGGTTTTCTGGCGCAAGCTTGATCAGCTTGCGCAACGTGCTTTCCATCGTGCTCAGGTTATTGAGCTTTTCTGCCGTCATCGCGTAGTCGTACAGCAGGTCGGCGTTGTTGGGATCAGCCTTGAGTGCGATTTCGATGACATTGAATGCCTCTTGCGGATGATTGGCGTCGCGCAGCAATTGGGATTCGACCTGGGCTACCTGGGTCTTTTCGCGATCGCCGTTGGTTTCAATGTCAGCCAGCACCTTGCGTGCTGTAGCCATGTCGCCGCGTTTGGAAAGCAGTTGCGCACGGCGCAGCTGGGCATCTAGATAGGCGTCGCCCTGCTCCACTTGCGATAGCCATTTCAGTGCGGTGTCCGTGTCGTTGCGATCGGCGGCGATCCGCGCCAGGATCAACAGTGCCTGTGTCGTATCGCGCGATTCGTCCGGATGCAGGTGCAGTTGATCAAGGTATGCGGTCAGGTAACTTTCGACCGCCTTGCTGTCGCCGATCTGCACATTAAGCAGACCGAGCGCCAGCAGCGTGGGGGCATCCTGTTTGTCGCTTTTCAGCAGGATTTCAAACTGGCTGCGCGCTCTTTCGTATTGTTTTTGATCGATCAGCGTACGTGCATAGGCCACGCGTACTTCGCGCGAGCCGGGATATTTGTTCAGGAAATCGGTCAGGATGCGCTCAACGTCACCATTGTCGGCAGCCACTTGGGCGCTGGTCAAAATCGCCAGTTCTGAATCTGGTTTCAAATTCAGTGCGATCTGTGCTTCCTCGCGCGCCCGAATGTTGTTGCCGGTACTGAATGCTTCCTGCGCCAGCGCTAGATGGGCTTCCGATGTCGACATGTACGGTGCCACCAGTTGCTCCAACAAGATGAACGCGCCGGTTTTGTCCTGCGCCCGCGCCAGCAGGTTCTGAATTTGCAGCATCATGACGCCGCGCGCTTGCGGTGGCGTGTCCTTCAGGCGTTTATCAAGAATCGGCCGAGCTTCGTCCAGGTTGTTGCTGAGCATGATGAACCCGAGATAATACTGGGTGGCTTCTTCTGATTCCGGCGCTAGTTCGCGCCAGAGACGGATCGCGACCAACGCTTCGTTGGCTTGTTTGGCGCTCAGCGCCATTTCGGCGGCACGTCGCGCTAGACGCGGGTCGCGCGCCTGCTGGGCGGCTCCCAGCAGCGTCACGTAGGCGGATTGCCAGTTGCCGCTCTGAAATATGATCTCGGAACTGAGTATCTTGAACATCAATTCCTTGGTCAGCGGCACCGCTGGCAGCTGATCTGCGCCGCTAGCCGCAACAGCCAGTGTAGTCGACGCTGCCGCAGCATCGATGGCGTCACTGCCAGGCGTTACGCCGGCGCAAGCCGACAACAAGGAAGAGAGCGTTACAATGGCAAAGGCTTTTTTCAAGAGATATCCTGGCTTGGTAAGCATTTGTAGGGATCTGCAAACAGATCCCTGGTCATTCCCCTGAAAATTGTTGCCACTTATATTGATGCCGTCAAAGTGGATTCCGAATTTTCAGACTAACCTTGATTTTACGCTCAACCGGAGTGCAATGCGCAGTGGTGGATTCGAGATTTGTTTCAAGACTCAGATAGAATACATTGTGTAAAAGCTTTTTGAGCGTTTTCAATTAAGGTGAGTATGCCTACTCATATCCTACGGCGGCTTTTACACTCTGACTCGCAATTATTTATCTTTGAATCATGCCAGAACTCCCAGAAGTAGAAGTAACCCGGCGCGGTGTCGCATCGCACCTCGAGGGACGCACAGTGACTTCCGTAACCTTTCGTCATACAAGTTTACGCTGGCCGTTTCCACTGGATTTGCCGACGCTGCTGGCGAGCCGCACGATACGCGATATCGGTCGGCGCGGTAAATATCTGCTGTTGCATTTCGATCATGGCACTGTGATCATCCATCTCGGCATGTCTGGTCATTTGCGAATTCTCGACAGCGGCATCGCCCCCCAAAAGCATGATTATTTCGATCTGGCTGTTGGCAGCCAGCTGTTGCGCTTATCAGATCCGCGCCGCTTTGGCGCGGTGCTTTGGCATGCCGCTGAGGATGGTCCGGTGGAACAGCATATCTTGCTGGCGGGCTTAGGGATGGAGCCGCTGGAAGAGGTTTTTTCGGCGCAAATCTTGTATCAAAAAACCCGTAACCGCGCAGCGCCGATCAAGCAGGTACTGCTGGCTGGCGATATCGTGGTCGGGGTCGGCAATATTTATGCATCGGAAAGCCTGTTCCGGGCCGGCATCAATCCGAAAATTGCGGCGCATCGCATCAGCCTGGCACGTTACGCGCTGTTGGTTGATGCCATTCGAATAACTCTTGCTGCGGCAATTGAAAATGGCGGTAGCACTTTGCGCGATTTTGTTGGTGTGAATGGCCAATCTGGCTATTTTCAACAGAGTTATTTCGTCTATGGTCGTACAGGGTTTCCTTGCAGAAACTGTGGAACCTTGATTACTCAGATAAAACAGAGGCAACGCTCCACGTTTTATTGCAAAAAATGTCAGAAATAAGTGTTGATCCGAATAGGCGAAAGAGATAATGAGCAATCTAGTTCAAAAATTTCAGGAATGCAGTGAATGGCGTAGTGCCGTGACTAGCGTGTTGCGGCGCTACCAGACCTGGGCCAGCGCCTTGAAATTGTCGGATCTCGCTAGCGACCGGCGCATCTTGCCGTCGGTTGCCGGCCGCATCACCATGTGCCCGATCGAGTTGCTTTACGACGAGACTTTCCCGTCCTGTATCCGCCTGTTGCCGATGGAAACTCAGGTTGAATCGCAATCCTCAGGTTGAATCGCAATCGATCAGCGACTATAAGGTATACCTCATCGACCACGGCATGCTGGAAGCCCTTCAAACAGGCCAGTCTGACCAAGTGGGCGTCGCTGGAAGACGCCGAAAGTTATAGTCTGTATGACGAAGACGATCCCGACGCCGCATTGGCGATCGATGGCTTGGGTCGTGTCGAGATTTCTGGCGGTGGCATTATGCGATCGCCAACTTCCCGCATCCGCTACAGAAGGAGGGACTGGTGATCATCGATACGCTGGGCCTGGACGCGATTAGCACAGAGCCGGAGCTGACGTTCAATATGAGCCCGAATGCGCATGCGGTGCTGTTCATCCTGGTCGCAGATGCTGGCGTCACCAATAGCGACATCGATGTCTGGCCCCATTATATCGGCAATGGCGCTGGTCGCATGGTGGTGCTCAACAAGAGCGACAGCATGTGGGAGGAGCTGCGCTTGCCGTTCGAAGTCGAGCAGCAGATCAGTAAGAAGGTATCTAGTGTGGCGCATATGCTGGGTTTGTTGGAATCCCAGGTCTATCCGATCTCGGTACAAAAGGGACTGGTCGGTAAGATCAACGCTGAGTCGGTGTTGTTGTAGCGGAGCCGCTTGCTGGCACTGGAGAACGCGTTGTCGCAGGAGCTAATCCCCGGCAAACGCGAGATCAGCCGCGGGCAGCTGGTCGGCGATATCCACGACATGACCGTGTCCGAGCAGGCGTTGACGTTGGCGCATACCCGCAGTGTGGTCGAGCCATTGATGGAGGGCAGTATGTTTACCGCCGGCTTCCGCCATGCAGTGAGGGATTTTTTCTACCAAGGCACATGAGAATCTAGCGATATCGGAGACAGAAGACCGATGAAATTTCGGAAATGATGACTATCATGTACTGCAAATGTACCGCGAGTTTTCGACTGAACACGGTCTCGCGATGTCGATGCCGATGTCGTTTTTTATACATAAGTATCGCGATGAGATCAAGGTCATTGAAGTCTCTTATCATCGCCAGTTCGGCGCGGTGAAGTTGGTCAAGACCAGCCAGGTGGTGCTGATGCAGAAATTCTTCGATTCGATCGCCTCGTGCGTCAAGAAACGTACCGATTCGATTGATCGTGTGCATGTAGCGATCGACAGCCTGGAAGAAAAGATTTACGCGGTAAAGATGCTGCAAGGCGAATTGATTGCTCAGAGAAATACCCTAACGACGTTGGAAAACGATTTTAAGAGTGTGCTTGATGCCGAGTTGGCAACGATGAAAGTGGCTGGAACCATCGTGGCTTAGGGTGAGCAGGTTTTTCTGCACACGTGTTACGGCTACCACAGCCCGCGGTAATGAAATCGAGATAACGCTGAGTACTCGTGCTTGTCGTACTCCAGTAGCGGCAGTGTCATGACATATTTTGTGAGAAAACATTGAAGATTCTTATTAGTGCGGCGAATGAACTGGCAGTGAATGTATTTGCCGATCCGTCTTTTTCTGCGACGGTGATCGCATGGCAAAAGAAACACGGTCGTCACGCGCTACCTTGGCAGCAGACACGCGATGCCTATCGTGTCTGGCTCTCGGAAATTATGTTGCAACAGACCAAGGTTGCCGCCGTAATTCCATACTACCAGCGCTTTTTGTTGCGGTTTCCCGATGTTCAATCGCTGGCCGCAGCGTCGAGTGAAGAGGTGATGGCGCATTGGAGCGGACTCGGTTATTACGCCCGTGCCCGTAATCTGCAGCGCTGTTCGCAGCGGGTGGTGGCGGAATATGGCGGCGTGTTTCCACGCGATCCGGTATTGCTACAAGATTTACCCGGCATTGGTCGTTCCACTGCTGCGGCGATTGCCGTATTTTCATACGGGGTACAGGCTGCAATCTTGGACGGCAACGTCAAGCGTGTGTTTGCTCGGGTGTTCGGCATTGATGATTATCATGGCACCAAGCGGATCGAAGAAGCCATGTGGCGACGCGCGGTAGCATTGTTGCCGGAACAAGGCGTGGAGTCCTATATGCAAGGTTTGATGGATCTCGGCGCGACGCTGTGCGTGCGTGGCAAGCCGTTCTGCATTATTTGTCCGCTGGCGCAACGCTGCGTTGCACTCTCCACTGATCGGGTCGGCCAATTGCCTGTACGCAAACCTAAGAAAGCGATTCCGGAAAAACATACCGCCATGCTGGTGATTGTCGATCAGCGCCAGATTTTGTTGGAGCAACGTCCCGACAGCGGCATCTGGGGCGGCTTGCTGTCGTTGCCGGAAATTGCGCTGGTCGACAATGTTGACGCAGCAGTTGCACGGGCGACGGCAAAAATGGGTGATGTCACTTCGTGCGAAGCGCTGCAACCGTTCACCCATGTGTTCACACATTTCAAATTGCATATATCGCCATTCCAGATCGCGTTGGCACGGCGTGCTGCCGGCGTCGCCGAAGCCGGTCAGGTCTGGTATCCGGCCGAGCGGCTAAGCGACGCACCACTGCCGGCGCCGGTCAAGAAATTATTGTTGGAAGTCTTTCGCAAAGTCGATTCACTTTCCTGAAACGACTTTACCAAATGGTGCTAGATGATATTGTGCTGTACAATATGTTGATGCACGATGCCCAGGCGTTGATTGCCATCGGTAGGTTCAAGCAGGAACTTGCGCTCTTTCAATGGTATTGGCAGAATTTCGCACCAGCAGTTGGTGACCCAACCGGTGTTGTCGAGCTGCAGCGATAATGCACACGGGCTTGCATAGTCAGGGCCGTGCGCGGCGCAGCTTACTGTAGATGGGTCTGTTCTGGTTTGCCGGGCTGATCGGCGTCGATCAGTTCTACCTGCGCTTCTAGTTTCTGGTATGCCAATACCAGTTTTTGCAAGATGCGGAAACGCTGTCTGCTTACCTTGTGCAGCATTATCACGCCCAGATCCTGCATGTTTCATTAAGTGATCTGCGTCGGGTAGCCGAAGCTTTTCGGTTCGGCCTCTACGCCCACTTCCTGCCCCGATCGTGATCAACACGATGCCGAATTGCTGTTGTTTCTTCATGCACTTGCGCAGCATGTCGAGATAGAATATTTCAAATACCTTGAGCTGCAACACGCTTCCCGGGGAGCAATACCGTGGTGAGTGGGAATAGCGTAATCTAGGGGCGATGGTTTTGCATGTGGATGCTAGCTGAGTTCGCGATGGCGCAGCACCACGCGCTCGGAAATCTGGAAATATTCTGCCAGTTGTTCCACCATATACACCGAGCGATGCTGACCTCCTGTACAGCCGATTGCCACCGTCAGATAACTGCGATTATCGTCTTTGAACGAGGGCAGCCATTTCTCGATAAAATTACGAATGTCGCCAAGTAGGCCGGTTACTTGGGGCAGGTCAGCGAGAAAGGTGATCACTTGCGCATCGCGCCCGGTCAGCGATCGCAGTTTGGCATCATAATGTGGATTCGGCAGCATTCGGACGTCGAACACCAGGTTGGCGTCCAGCGGCACGCCGCGCTTGAAGGCGAACGATTCGAACAGCAGCGTCAGTGGCGCCGCTTGGGTATTGACCAGTGCCTTGATCCAGCTACGCAGCCGGTTGGCGCTGACATCGGAGGTGTCGATCGCATGCCCGAGGCCTTCGATCTCGGCCAGCATTTCTCGTTCATTCAGGATGCATTCAGTCAACGTCAAGCGATCGCTCGGATTTTGTCCTGGCAGCAGGCGGTGCGACAGCGGATGGCTGCGCCGGGTTTCGGAAAAGCGCGCGATTAGGAATTCGGTTTGAGCGGTCAGGAAGAATACCTTAACGTCGTGTCCTTCGGCTTTCAGTTGCTGAATGTTTGAAATCAGTTCGGCCAGCGAATCGGCGCTGCGGGCATCGGTGGCAACCGCCAGAATCTGCGCGCCTTCATGCTGACGTACGGCGACCAGTTGCCGTAACAGTATCGGCGGTAGATTGTCGACGCAAAAATATCCCTCATCTTCAAGTACGCGAAGGGCGACCGATTTACCAGAGCCGGAGATCCCGGTGATAAGAATTATACGCATCGCTCAATGATACCGTAACTACGCTGATGGTAGCGTGGAATGCTGGAGTGTATTTAGGCAAGTGTTTATAAGTCGCTATCGCTACCCATCGCCAGCCGCTGACGTGCGATGAAATCTTTCAGTGTGTCAATTCCGCGCAATTGCAGAATCGTGTTGCGCACCGCGGCTTCTAGCAGCACTGCGATGTTGCGGCCGGCAGCGACCGGGATAATGACTTTGTGGATCGGCAATCCTAGCACCTCTTGGCTGTGAGAGTCGAGCGGCAGGCGTTCGTAGTTTTCTTCCAGCGTCGCGCGTCGCACCAGGTGCACGATCAGTTTCAGGCGCATCTTGCGGCGCACCGCGGTTTCACCGAAAATGGTTTTGATATCGAGCAGGCCCAGGCCGCGCACTTCCAGCAGGTTTTGTAGCAGATATGGACAGCGACCCTCAATCATGTTCGGCGCAATCCGTGCGAATTCGACAGCATCGTCGGCCACCAGTCCGTGGCTACGCGAAATCAGTTCTAGTCCTAGTTCGCTTTTACCCAGTCCAGATTCGCCGGTAATCAGCACGCCGACACCAAGTACATCCATGAATACGCCGTGCATAGTGATACGCTGCGCCAGCTTTTTCGACAGGTAGACGCGTAAATAGTCGATCACCTGCGCCGCAGGCAGCGGTGTGGAAAACAACGGAATATTTTTTTCGTCGCAGACTTCCAGGATATTCGGTGGCGTTGCTAGACCCTGCGCAATGATGAATGCGGGCGGTGCGCCAGCCACCAGTTCGGCGATCTGATATGTGCGCGAAGTGACGGAAAGACGTTTGTAATATTCGGTTTCCTGATGACCGAAGACCTGAATCCGTCCCGGGTGGATCAGGTTCAAGTGGCCGACCTGGTCGGCTGCCGAGGCGGCATCGCCGGAAATCAGCCGCTCGCCGCCGGGAAAACCGGCAAACCAGCCTAACTGTAGTGATTCACGATTTTCGTCGTACAATTGCTGAACCGATAGGGGAGTGGATGAGGGCATGGTATGCGTCTGACATGGTTAAGTGGCGCAAGGTAGGAGCGCCGGCCGAAAGTCGGCGTGTGGTGGGCGAACAGGTGTAACCTTCAGCGTTGAAGTGAATTATGTCGCATTTTCCGTGCTCCTGGGCTGCCAGGCGACTATATGGGAGTGAACCGAGGCGGGATCGGGATCGCTGGCGAGGATGACGCGGAATGTATCGCTGGAAAATATTTCGTCGATTTCCGACATTATTTTCAGACGCTGCTGCGTGACGTTGCCGGGGATCAGCAGGAACACCAGTAGATTGACCGGCTGATCATCCGGCGACTCGAAAGGAATCGGCTTCGTTAGGCGCACAAAAGCAGCCAGCGGCGCCTTTAATCCCTTGACGCGGCCATACCCATACGGTACGGCGACGCAATGACTGAGGCCGGTCGAGTCTAGGCGTTCACGGGCGAACAGATTGTCGGATACAGTGGAACGGGCAATCCCGCAGTTATTTTTGAAGAGTAGGCTGGCTTGTTCGAATGCGCGTTTTTTACTGGAGGCTTCCAGATCCAGCGCCACATTTTGTGCGGACAGGATTCTTGCAAGATTAGTCATAATACAAATTGCTATGTGGCGCGATACGGGTGCTTGAGTGGAACAGATTGCCACAAAACCAATCCGGTGGTAATATTTTCCCTAGGAATTTGTTTTCGGAACAATCACCAGGTTATCGCAAGCCACCACTAAAAAATACTGCGGCGTTTCAAAAAACACCAACTTCCAAGGCCACGCCGCCTGTTTTCATGAACATGATCGCATGTTGCTGCTACAACGTCTCCTCCTGATTTTGGATCAAGTTAGTCTTACGGAGGCTTCTGTGTAAATGCCACTTATCCTCGAATTATAAACTTGATTTCGGCCAACAACACCAACTTGCGACGATAATCTTTTGCGCCTGCAAAGCGGCAATTATTTGACCTCGACGCGGAAAAACATCAGTAGGACGTCGCCGTTGCCTTTGTTGGACGACAGGCGTGGGACATAGGATGCCATGAACTTGGAGCCTTTGACGCCAATTCCGGCTACCGGCAGTGCGATCGGGAAGGGGATGCCACCAAAGTAATCCTGGCGGCTCATCAGCATTGCTGTATAGCCGGCACTGACCACCACGGGTGTCTTGGGGAGGTTCCAGATCCATTCATAGGCATAGCCTGCCATGATTTGCGTCTTGAAATGAGAATCGCGAATGGCGAACAGGTACAGCGATTCGTCGTTGCCGCTTTCGTTACAAAGGGTGCGGCCACCGCCCAGACCCCAGGCCTTTTTGTTCAATTCGCGGATTCGCTCTTCTGTGTATGTATGGCGGCCGTGATAGGAGTAACCGGACAGATACATTTCATGATCGCCATTTTCAACGATGTTGTCGAGGCGGTTCTTGATTTGCGAGAATGTTTTGCTGAACCAGCCGGTGGTGTCCGGAGTTTCCTGGGCCTGGAGCGGCGCGCTGGTAGTCGCGACGACAGCTAGGCTGAGAAAGAAGGCGACCCGTTTAGTGACGTTGATACGAAAAAAGTTAATCATGGGGAATAAAGATCTTTTACGGCAAGGTCATTAAACAGTCGTTGGTCGGGTGCCGCAAGTATTATGATACAACGATAAAAATTAATATTTTGTCATTTATTTTCTATCTGATTTGCGAAATTTCGTTTCAAGTTGTTAGTCACTGCCTGGCTTGACGACAATTCGATGGTGGCTGCCCGGTGGAGAAGTTAGTGCGCCACGGATTGATATCGAGACCGCCACGCCGGGTGTAGCGCGCATACACAGACAGTTTTTGTGGTGAACAGTTTCGCATCAGATCCATAAAAATACGTTCGACGCATTGTTCGTGGAATTCGTTGTGGTTGCGGAAGCTGATCAGGTACTTGAGCAGGCTTTCCTGGTCGATGGCGGCACCGACATAATGGATCTGCACGCTGCCCCAATCCGGCTGTCCGGTGATCAGGCAATTCGACTTCAGTAAGTGGGATACCAATGTTTCCTCAATCATAACTTGATTCGGGTCGGCCTTCAGCAGTGACGGCGCCGGTTGGTATTGATCGACCGCGATATCCAGTCTATCAAGCAGCAAGCCTTGCGGCTCTTGCAATTTCATGCTGGCAAATGCTCCCACGTTGGCTAACGTGACATGCACCGGCGCGCCGAAACCGGCTGACAAGTCTTGGTGCAACAGCTGCAGCAATGCATGGGCATCCGCCAGTTTGGTCTGGTTGAACGAGTTTAAGTACAGTTTGAATGATTTCGACTCAACGATATTCGGCGAATCGGCTGGCACCGTGAATGTGGCGATGGCGATTTGAGGCTTGCCGCGCAGGTTCAGCCAGGAGACTTCGTAAGCGTTCCAAATATCGACGCCGAAAAACGGCAGCGTGCCGCTGATGCCGATTTCTTGACGCTTACCGAGGCGTGCGATTGGAAATAGCAACGACGGCTGGTATTGGGTTTGATAGGCGGAAGATTTACCGAGCGGCGACGCATCCGGCGTATTAGATGTGGACATGGCTTTGGATTCTGCATAAAATTGACATTTTGCCAGAGAAGCATCGCCGGCCTGCTATTTGCCACCAGATGTCGCTGATGTCGACGCGCTTGCGCTGACTCGTTCAGCCGAGAAACAGTTTGTAGAGCGGATTCTCGCTCTCGCTCCAATAGCGGTAGCCAAGGCTGCCAGAAAAGCTGTGGAATACTTTCATTTCCTTTTTCGGTACTTGCGGACTGACCAGGATGCGGCCGACATCGCAACCCTGGCTGCGATAATGGAACAAGCTGATATTTCCAGTTCAGCGCCATCGAATTGAGGCAGCGCATCAGCGCGCCCGGACGCTCCGGGAACCCGAAGCGATACAGTAGTTCGTCGTGCGCCAGGTCGAGCGTGCCATGGTGAAGACGAATATGGCTTCGAATAATTGGCCGATATCGGCCATTCCTGCAACGAAGCGCAGGCGGTGGTGACCAGCGTTTGATTTTTGATTGCCTTGCGCGTGCCTTTGGCGTGTTCGACGTAGGCCTTGGCGCCGGCTACCGCGAGTGCGTCGGATGGCTCCAGGATGCTGCGTGTGTCTTGAAATACATCCCTGATGGCGATGCAGACGGCATTGGTGTCGACCAGAATCACTTCATCAACATACAGGCGCGCCAGGTGGAAGGATTCTTCACTCACCAGTTTGACCGCGGTGCCGTCGGTGAACAGACCGACATCCGGCAGCGTGACGCGGCAGTCGGTTGCTAGGCTGCTCGCCATGACGTTGGAATTAGTGGTCTGGACATCGATGATCTTAATCTCCTGGCGCACGACCTTGACATAGGCGGCGTCGCCGGCGATTAGGCCGTCACCGCCGATCGGCACGAGAATCTCATGGATCGGGTCCGGCCGTACTGGCGCAGGATTTCCATGCCGATGGTGCCCTGACTGGCGGTCACGTGCGGATCGTCGAACGGATGCACGAATGTCAGCTTCAATTTTTTCCAGCGTCAGCGCGGGGTTATAGGCATCGGTATAGAAATCGCCGAACAGCACCACTCCCACTTCGCCACCACGGGCACGCACGGCATCGACCTTCTCCTGCGGCGTGGTAGTCGGCATCACAATCACCGCGTGGCAACTTAGTTTGGCCGCGGATAGTGCCAGGCCTTGTGCATGGTTGCCGGCGGAAGCGCAGATCACGCCGCGCTTAAGCTGCGTTAGCCTCAGACTGGCCATCTTGTTGTAGGTGCCGCGCAATTCGGGGCTGAACACGTTTTGAACACCCTCGCGCTTGAAATAAATTTGGTTTTCAATACGCTGCGATAGCGTTGGTGTCAGTTCAAGCGGAGACTCGACCGTGACATCGTATACGCGGGCAGTGAGAATTTTTTGCAAATAGTCTTTGGTCATGTTGGTGTCAAATTGGCGTGTCGAACGCCACGCCAAACAAGCCGACGAACTGTTCGGCAAAAGGATCAGGCTATAACAAGCAGCTGATTATTAGATCCTTATAAAGGACACCTTTTTAACCGCCACCTGCTTTTCTCGGCCACATTTTAATGTTGCTTTTTGGTATTTGCTGTCAGCACTGTTTCTGCCATCGTTTCAAACTACTTCTTGTTCTTGTAGATGGTCGAATCCGCTATTTTATGGTTACTCAAGACGCTCGCCGTGCCAACGGTTGGCCTGACTTCGGTCTTTTTTATCAGCTTTGTCGTGGACACAATGCTGCCGATGGGTTCCGAGCCGGCAGTGTTTGCCGTCGTCAAGGCCAGCGGCGCACTGTTCTGGCTGTTGATATGCGTGGCAATGCTGGGCAATACGCTGGGTGGCGTAGTCGATTATTGGGTGGGTTACGGCGCAAAGCAAGCCTTTGCGCGCGAACGTGATAGCCGCTGGTTCGGTTGACTGCAACGTTACGGCGCGAAGACCATACTACTTGGCGAGCTGCCGGGCATCGGCGATCTGATCTGCACCTTGGCTTGTTGGCTCAAACTGCCATTCTGGTCGTCTGTCATGATGAATATGGCGATCGGTAAATTTCTACACTACATATTGGCAGTTTGGCGGCTGTTGAATGTGCTCAATGGTTCTTGGCAGCAGGTAGCCGGCTGGCTGGCGTGAGACTACGATCGAGTCAAATGGACCTGACTCGATCGTCAGACCGGGCGCAGCATGGCGAGCGTGTTTAGCAGCATGCACAGCGGCCAGGATCAATTACGCAGCAGGTGCAACATGCCGAAGTACGGATTTCTGGTCGATAGCGATACGTGCATCATGACTTGGCTTCTGGAGGTGGTCTGAATCAGTCTTTGCGCTGACCGTGATCGGTCAGCGTGACAGTGATGTTTTCAACGATTTCTGCAATGATTTGACTGAACATGTTGGTTCCTTGGTTATTTTTTAATAAATCATATTGGGTTTAACTATCTCCCGTGCTCTGGGTCTTGCATCGCACAAATTTGTGCATCTCGCCATCGTGAAATGACTTGATAAGCTAGAATACTAGTTCAGCGGTAGTAAGCCACGCAGCAGCCAAGCAGTCATCACTCCATTAGATTAATGAACGTTCCCGTAAAAAGCCAGGCATTATTATCAGAAGCGCCGCACGGCGCCACTCCTACGCGTTTACGCGAAATTCCCTACAACTATACCTCGTTCTCCGATCGTGAGATCGTGATCCGCCTGCTCGGTGAAGAGTCGTGGTACCTGCTGGACGAACTACGCGGCAAGCGCCAGACCGGCCGCTCCGCTCGCATGCTGTACGAGGTGCTGGGCGATATCTGGGTTGTGCGCCGCAATCCGTATTTGCAAGACGATATGCTGGATAATCCGAAGCGCCGCCAAGCATTGATCGATGCGTTACATCATCGTCTCAGCGAAGTCGACAAGCGCCGCATCGTCACCGATCATGCCGATGGCGACGATTCTGTCAGCGATGAAGAATCCGAGAAGCGCAGCGAGAATGTCGAAAAATTGTTGGCTGCGGCCCGCCAGGCGATTGCCGTTTTCTCTGATGAATTCCGCCACACCTACGGCCTGCGCAAGCGCGCCAACAAGATTCTCGGCCGCTACACCGCCAAGGATAATATCAAGTTCGACAGCCTGTCGCGCGTCTCGCATGTGACCGATGCCACTGACTGGCGCGTGGAATATCCGTTCGTGGTGCTGACCCCGGATAGCGAAGATGAAATGGCCGGCCTGGTCAAGGGCTGTATCGCACTCGGCCTGACTATCATCCCGCGCGGCGGTGGCACCGGCTATACCGGCGGCGCGATTCCACTGACGCCGTTGTCGGCCGTGATCAACACCGAGAAACTGGAGCACTTGGGTGCGGTTGAAATGGCTGTGCTAAAGGGTCTGGATAAAGAATATGCAACGATTTATTCTGGCGCTGGCGTAGTCACCAAGCGCGTTTCCGATGCTGCCGAAGAGGCCGGCTTCGTATTTGCGGTCGATCCGACTTCGGCCGGAGCGTCCTGCGTTGGTGGAAATATCGCCATGAACGCCGGTGGCAAGAAAGCCGTGCTGTGGGGCACCGCTCTGGATAACCTGGCGAGCTGGCGCATGGTTGACCCGAACGGCGACTGGCTCGATGTCACCCGCCTCGATCACAACCTCGGCAAGGTCCACGATACGCCGCTGGCGCGCTTTCAATTGGAGTGGCGTCATCCGGCTGAAAAAGGCCGGCCAAGCGAAAAACCGTTCAAGACCGAAATCCTGGAAATCGTCGGTCGCGTGTTCCGTAAGGAAGGCTTGGGCAAGGATGTTACCGACAAATTTCTGGCGGGTTTACCGGGAATTCAAAAAGAAGGCTGCGACGGTTTGATCACCTCGGGCCGTTGGATTCTGCACAAGATGCCGAAGTACACGCGCACCGTCTGTCTGGAGTTCTTCGGTCAAGCGCGCGAAGCAATTCCGTCAATCGTCGAGATCAAGGATTTTCTCGATGCCGACACCAAAAAGGGTGGAGCGATTCTGGCCGGCCTGGAACATCTAGATGAGCGCTACCTGCGCGCGGTCGGCTACACCACCAGATCGAAGCGCGGCGTGCTGCCGAAGATGGTGCTGTTCGGCGATATCGTCGGCGACGATGAAAGTACGGTAGCGCATGCTGCCTCGGAAGTAGTACGCATAGCGAACAACCGCGTCGGCGAAGGTTTCGTCGCAGTCAGCCCGGAAGCGCGCAAGAAGTTCTGGTTGGATCGCGCCCGTACTGCCGCCATCGCCAAGCACACCAACGCTTTCAAGATCAACGAAGACGTGGTAATTCCGTTGAATCGCATGGGAGAATACACCGATGGCATTGAGCGCATCAATATCGAACTGTCGGCCAAAAACAAGTTGCAGTTGCTGGACCAACTGCGTGCATTCCTGTTCAAGGGCAATCTGACGCTGGGCAAGGGGGACGAAGCCGACGGCGACGATATTCCTGCCGCCGAAGTTCTGGAAGACCGCGTGCACCAGGCCGGGCAACTGCTCGACAAGGTTCAGGCACGCTGGACTTATTTGCTGGCGCATCTGGACATGCCGTTGCGTGACGCCAAGCCGCAGTTGTCGGCACTTGGTCTTGAAAAACTTGATCTAGTGTTCGACCAGCGCCTGTCGGAGCAACCCGATGTGACGGTGTTTGACGTCTTGCAGGACCGCACCATCCGCGTCTCCTGGAAGCAGGAAGTGCGGGCATTGCTGCGCCAGATTTTCAACGGCGCTTTGTTCAAGCTGATCCTCGACGAGTGCAGCGCGATTCACAAGCGTGTACTGCGCGGCCGTGTGTTCGTCGCTTTGCACATGCATGCCGGCGACGGCAATGTCCATACCAATTTGCCAGTCAATTCAGATCACTATGAAATGCTGCAGGATGCGCACGCCGCGGTGGCCCGCATCATGGCGTTGGCGCGTTCGCTCGACGGCGTGATTTCCGGCGAGCACGGCATCGGCATCACCAAGCTGAAATTTTTGACAGAAGACGAAATCAAGGATTTCCGCAGCTATAAGTTGCGTGTCGATCCTGAGGGACACTTTAACAAGGGCAAGCTACTAAATTTGCCGGGTTTCGAAGCCGACTTGAGCAATGCCTATACGCCTTCGTTCGGCCTGATGGGGCACGAATCGCTGATCATGCAGCAGAGTGATATCGGCGCCATCGCCAACAGCGTCAAGGATTGTCTGCGTTGCGGCAAATGCAAGCCGGTGTGCGCTACCCACGTGCCTCGCGCCAACCTGCTATACTCGCCGCGCAATAAGATTCTTGCCACCTCGCTGCTGGTCGAGGCCTTCCTGTATGAAGAGCAGACCCGGCGCGGTATCTCGATCAAGCATTGGGAAGAATTCGAAGATGTGGCAGACCACTGTACAGTTTGCCACAAGTGCGTGACGCCATGCCCGGTCGATATCGATTTCGGCGATGTGTCAATGAACATGCGCAATCTGCTGCGCAAGATGAGCAAGAAATCATTCAATGTCGGCACCAGCGCGGCCATGTTCTTCCTGAATGCGACCGATCCGGATACCATCAATATGACCCGCAAGGTGATGATGGATTGGGGCTTCAAGGCGCAGCGCCTGGGTAACGATATCCTCAAGAAATTCGCCAAGAAACAGACCAAGAAACCGCCGGCGACAGTCGGCAAAGCACCAATCAAAGAGCAGGTGATCCACTTCATTAACAAGAAGATGCCGGGTAATATGCCGAAGAAGACCGCGCGTGCCTTGCTGGATATCGAAGACGACAAGGTCGTTCCGATCATTCGCAATCCGAAGAAGACCACTATCGATACCGAAGCAGTGTTTTACTTCCCGGGTTGCGGTTCCGAACGTTTGTTTTCGCAAGTCGGATTGGCGACGCAAGCCATGCTGTGGGAAGTCGGCGTGCAAACGGTACTGCCGCCTGGCTACCTGTGCTGCGGCTATCCGCAACGCGGTTCCGGCAATTTCGACAAGGCCGAGAAAATTATCACCGATAACCGTGTGCTATTCCATCGTATGGCGAACACGCTGAATTACCTCGATATCAAGACCGTCATCGTTTCCTGTGGTACTTGCTATGATCAGTTGCAGGGCTATCAGTTCGACAAGATATTTCCGAGTTGCCGCATCATAGATATTCACGAATATCTGCTGGAGAAAAACCTGAAACTGGAAGGCGTCAGCGGCACCCGTTACATGTACCACGACCCTTGTCATAGCCCGATGAAACTGCAAGATCCGATGAAGACAGTGAATGGATTGATTACTACCGACAATGGCGTCAAGATCGAGAAGAACGAACGTTGCTGCGGCGAGTCCGGTACTTTTGGTGTGAGCCGGCCGGATGTCTCGACTCAGGTACGTTTCCGTAAGGAAGAAGAGATGAACAAGGGCGCGGATAAGTTGCGCGCCGATGGCTTTGGCGGCGAAATCAAAATTCTAACTTCCTGTCCGTCTTGCCTGCAGGGTTTGTCGCGCTACAACGACGATTCCGGTACCACCGCCGATTACATCGTGGTCGAGATGGCGCGCAATATTCTGGGTGAGAATTGGTTGCCAGATTACGTGGCACGGGCCAACAACGGTGGCATTGAACGGATTCTGCTGTAACCATGGTGGACAATTCGATTGATTGCGAGCTGTGCCATGGCCCCGGTGGCGAGGGTCGTCCACCGTACCTAGAAATACCGCATGGTATTGATCGACGATCCGTTGTATCCGGGATTTTGCCGAGTCATCTGGAACGATCACGTCAAGGAAATGACGGGCTTGCCGCTGCCTGATCGTAGCACGTTGATGGTCGCCGTGTGCAAGGTTGAATCGGTCGTGCGTGTCGTCATGCGGCCGCACAAAAATCAATCTTGCCAGTCTCGTCAAAATGACGCCATACCTGCATTGATATGCGACTCCGCGTTATGCTGACGACGTCCATTTCTCCAGCCCGATCTGGTCCCAGGCGCAACGGTAGCCTTCGTCATTCGCGTTCAGGCAGCGCCAAGCTCTGCTTGGCTGATCGTGCATCCCTCTCCGAGCAGTTTTAATGTCCTATTCAGGTAGTCCTAATGACCAGTTCCAAACAATCAGTGCTACAATCGGTTCCGATCTCGCTCGTAGTACATAAGCAATCGCGTAAGCTGGAAGTCGCGTTCGATGACGGGGCAGTGTTTATGCTGCCGTTTGAGTTGATGCGAGTCTATTCGCTATCGGCTGAGGTTAGAGGCCATGGCCCCGGCCAGGAAGTGTTGCAAACCGGCAAGCGTAAGGTTGATATGAGCGCACTTGAGCCGGTCGGTAATTATGCGGTCAAACCGATTTTTTCCGATGGCCACGTCAGCGGTATTTATAACTGGGCCTATCTGTACACTCTGGGTCGCGACGGAGCCGCCATGTGGGAGGATTACCTGCAACGTCTGGATGCCGCTGGTCACGGTCGTGAAGCCGGTCGCGATTTGTTGATGACCATCAAGAGCGCCGGCAGTCACGGTTGTACCTGAGGCGGCGCATCTATTTTCGCTAATCGGCATTTTCTATGTGTTTCCATTTGGGAAACGGTGTTCACGCTCATCCACATTGCTCAAACTGCACGTCCTCTTAGAACCTGCTTGAAATCTTTTCAACACCTTTTCAATACAACATTAAAGAAGCGAGGAAAGAGAAAGTTGACTAATTGCAGCCT
>DCSW01000051.1 GCA_002325825.1 Collimonas sp. UBA1456 | reverse complement strand
CAGGCAGAAAATTCTACATTCTTAATTGGAAAGAAACCACGAGTACCGTTCATCCTTAGCAATAGCTGCACGCAAGCGATGGTCGCCGGCCAGCGATACCGCCACCGATGCGATGATTCGCTATGCTGGCGCGTTCAATGCCACTGCTGACGACAAAGGTTTCAAAGGCTACAAGCCGTAGACGGCAGAAATGGGTCGTAGCCAAGATGGATCCGTTGCTGCTGCTAAATTGCGGACCGCGCCTACCACAGGCGCTGACGCAACTCGCAACGCATTTGTATAGCTGATCGTCGAGCGCCGCAATGTCGTCTACTCCTCACAATATGTTAGCTTTGCTTGCTACTCCTACTGATCCCGTTAAGGTTGTACTTCTTGAATCGACATGCAAGGGCCGTAAGCGCCTAGTACTGATAGGGCTGCTGCTGGTCGTCATGACACGGATATGCGCCGCGCTCGGAGCATATCCGACCGATCCGTGGCGCATCCCGCTGCTGCTGTGGCCAGGTACTGCACTTGATATGGGCTGACACGCAAATACGCACAGTGTTGCTCGACATCCGCCTGCCGATACCGGCTTGATCGGCGTCTCTAGCAGCTCCGCGCTAGGTGCTGTACTGACCATCGTGCTCGGCGCCACGCTGTGGCCAGATGCGTTGTGTATGGCCGACATATATGCGCCGATACTGGCTGCCATCAGATTGTTGAGCTATGTCGCCAACGACAATCAGCTGCGCACCCTCACCTTCTGGAACCTAGGCAACCTGGTTGGCGACCCAATGGTCGCTTTGGGGCGGGCGATGCCGGTAGTAGATATTCAGCATCGCCGCACTGGCAAGCCATGCGGCAGCGCTGAATGCGATGTTGCTCGGTGCAAGCAGAGACGATGCACATGGGCGTGCCGGTACAAGCGATTAAACATCAGGTGCTGATCGGCTAGTGCGCTGTGCGTCGGCACGCTGATGGTCTGCACCGGCACCATCGGCTTCATCGGCCTAGTGGCACCGCATTACATTCATCTGGCATACGGCTCGGACCAGCGTGTGGTGCTGCCAGGCGCGCTATTGTTCGGCACCGTGCTGACGCTGGCGGCGGACCTGATCAAACGTACTGTAGCCGCGTCTGCCGAAATGCCGCTGGGCACTCTAACCGCGTTGATTGGAGGCCAATTCTTCATGGCGTTACTGTGGCGACGGAGTGGTCAACTTGGTTTATAAATAAAATGGTATGACGCGTCTCAAACGTTTAGCTACGCCCCCAATCAATACTGGCCTCATCTGGAAAGCAATTATATTAGTAGCAATCGACCTGTCCTTGCGACTTGGCAACAAAACCATCCTGCATCACCTGAGCCTGCAGATTGCACCAGGCTAGATCGCCGGCCTGCTGGGTCGCAACAGTTGGTACAGAGCCGCGCCGTGTTGCTGCAAAGTGTGTAATTTGTATTTCCGTTCACAGCGATGGAAATCGCGATACTGGGACGCTATCCGCATAGCGACGGCATGAGAGATCGCCTGATTGCGATGGAAGCGCTAACGCTAGCCCGCGCCGTATCGCTGGCCGAACGCGATATCACCACGCTGTCCGGCGGTGAGCTGGCACGTGTACAGTTCGCCCGTATTTTTGGCAAAATTTCTGCCGACAAAATGTCGACAGCGGCGTGCAACCGAAGTCACGCTACCTGTTGCTGGACGAGCCAACCGATACATTGGACCTGGCACATCAGCATCACCTGCTGAGCACCTTGTGGTAGCTGTCAAAGGAGTGACATATCGGCGTGCTGGCAATCCATGCACGATCCCAATTTGGCTGCACGATACATAAACCAGTTGGCTTGGCTTGCCGACAGAACGCTACTGGTACAGGATACGCCGGCCTTGACCATGACGTCGCCTATCGTCAAGGCTTGTCTCGACATCGACGTCGCGGTCATCCGACCAACCGGTAAACCACCGTTTTGCGATGCCTTACATGGTTTGAGAGCAAAATAGCGGTTGCCATGCAGAGCAGCACCAAACAGTGACATCGCGACAACCACGATAATCTCGATAAGCAGGACAGCCGCAGGCGTGCCTGCCGACGGGCGCGTCAGCTGTCGTCGGCAGCCAACGAATCAGGCTCTTTACTCATCAACCGCTGGGCAGCCTCGCTTGGCAACGCTTCCACCGATTTCAGTTTACGCGCCATCTGACGGCTGCGCACTTCAGCCTGATCGATATTCTTGGCGGCGCGTTCCAGCGTCAATTTGGTGGCCGCCAGCACGTCGCCGAACTTGCTGAATTCAGTCTTTACCGCGCCCAGCACCTGCCACACTTCCGATGACCGCTTTTCCAGTGCCAGCGTGCGGAAGCCCATCTGCAGGCTGTTCAGCAATGCCGACAAAGTCGATGGCCCGGCGATACTGATCCGGTGCACGCGCTGTAATTCGTCGGCCAAACCGGGACGGCGCATGACTTCCGCATATAAGCCTTCGGTCGGCAAAAACAGGATGGCGAAATCGGTAGTCAGCGGCGGCGACAAATATTTTTCTGCGATGATCTTGGCTTCGCCACGGACCGTACGTTCCAACTCCCTGGAAGCTTGCGCAACACCTTCGACATCGGCTCGATCGGCGGCTTCGGCCAGACGCTCGTATTGCTCCTTCGGAAATTTGGCATCAATCGGCATCCATACCGGAGTGCCAGCATCGTCGTTTCCGGGCAACTTGATGGCAAACTCGACCCGCTCGCCGCTGCCCGGAACCGTCTCCACATTCTTGGCATATTGCTCCGGCGTCAACACCTGCTCCAGCAACATTTCCAGCTGCACTTCACCCCAAGTGCCGCGGATCTTGACGTTGGTCAGCACGCGCTTAAGATCGCCAACGCCGATTGCCAGTTGCTGCATCTCACCCAAGCCTTGATGTACTTTTTCCAAACGGTCGGAAACAATCTTGAACGACTCGCCCAGGCGCTGTTCTAGCGTCGCGTGTAATTTTTCATCGACTGTCTTGCGCATTTCCTCAAGACGCAAGCCGTTGTCGTTTTGCAGATCCCTGATTTTGGCTTCCAAAGTAGCACGTACTTCCGTCATGCGCTGTGCATTCGATTCGGTCAGCGCCGTCAGTGTCTGGTTAAGGGTATCGCCGAAGAACTTCAGCGATTGCGCCTGTTCTTCGCGGTTGGTCTGCGCCTGCTGGTTCATCGCCAGCCGCATGCTGTCGAGTTGCTGGGCGTTGGTTTCGTTGAGCTTGACCAGTTGCTGGGCGAAGGTGTCGATCTGGTTATTCTGCAAGGTGGCGACGCTGGTTATCTGCGCTGCCAGCGTTTGCTGCAGTTGACCGAAACTACTGCCTAGTTCCTGCCGCATGCCCTGTGCGCTGATCTGCACTTCGCTGCGCAGTCCGCTCTGCTGGCGATCACCGAGATCCTGTTGGTGGCGCTGCAAGTCGTTTTGCAATTGCACCAACTGTTGCGTCAGGTCGGTGCCGCGTAAACTAAGCACAATAGCAATGACCTGCAGCACGATGACGACAGCAGACACAACCAATAAGACAAGCAATTCAGATGAAGTCATGTGTTCTCAGATAAATTTGAAATTACGATTTAAAAAAAACGAAATATTAGCTTGAGAAGCGGTTCGCGATCACGGCTGTACGTCAAGCTTATTGCGCATCCAATCGGGAATCTGGAATAAAGAAGTCAGCAAACGCTATAGCAGCCACGCCCCCCAACATTCCGACTTCGTGCATCGCCATTGCCACGCAGCGCAGCCACTAGACGCGCTCGAGACTGGTAATCGCATACGATAAATGACGCGCGCACAAGCGCGGATGACTGAAGCATTCTATGTACAAATCGGGGTTGCCGACCCAGTCACGCAGAAACCAGTAAAACTTGTCGCGTGAGCCTTCCAGCATCGTCGAATGCAACACCCGGATCACGGCGAACTGCAGCTCCAGGTCCATCAGGCCGTAGAAACGGTCGGCCAGTACGCGCAGCTTATCGGCGCCGCCGATCAATTCGTACCAGGTGGCTTGCGGTGGTTGCCCGGTGGTATCGGCGGGGGGGGTATTGAGTTCTGTCTTCATAAGAAAATAATCAAGACGTAAGCTGGCATTATCCTCGAAATGACGTGCCTGAGTGACGTAAATACAGTCTAACCAATGAGTCTAAATAATGAAGTCCAACCTCAGGTTTCACGCAGAATTTGCAGTGGCAGCTGATTCAACACGTGCCGCAATCCGGCACAGCCGCCGACAAAACGTGCAAGTCCCGTACCTCATACCGGCCGGCCAGACCAGCGGGCTTAAGGTCCGGGTGAAGTCGAATACATAATGCGCCAGCGCCCGCAGTAGGACCGCCTCGCGCGGCCGTTCGTCTTGAGAACCTACTAGCGCTGCATACAGCACCAATGCACCGGATACCAGCGTAAACAAGAACAGGAACTCAATTTCCGCCACTACCTGATCGATCACGCCTTGGATATGGCTTGATGACGCTGTCAATATCGAACAAGCCGCCGACACCGCCCCGCACGACGCCGAGAAGTAGATTGCCACAAAACATGAATAATCTGTAAAGCATGGGAATTCGGTGATTGGAAAGGCACGGGATGGATGAAAAAGTCAGGCGACGCTTATGCTGGCAGCGCCTGGCGAGAACTCCTTAGAGTTGACCAGTTGTGCGATGCGGACGTCGCCACATTGAGCACGGTTGCGCAATGCGTGATCCATCAATACCAGCGCCAGCATCGCTTCGGCAATCGGCATGGCGCGGATGCCGACGCAAGGATCGTGACGGCCAAAGGTTTCAACGGTGGCTATATTGCCATACTTGTCGATTGACTGGCGGGGTGTGCGGATGCTGGAAGTCGGCTTGATGGCAATCGATACGGTAATATCCTGGCCGCTGGAAATGCCGCCCAGAATGCCGCCGGCGTTGTTGTTCAGAAAGCCGTGACGCGTGATTTCGTCACCATGCTGCGACCCCTTTTGGGTCGCCGAGGCAAAACCGGCACCGATTTCCACGCCCTTGACGGCATTGATGCCCATCATCGCGTAGCTGATCTCGGCATCGAGCTTGTCGTACAGTGGTTCGCCTAAACCGACCGGAACATTGGAGGCCACCACATCGATACGCGCACCGCAAGAATCACCATCCTTGCGCAACGCGTCCATATACGCCTCAAGTTCGGCGATTTGGCTGACATTAGCGGCAAAAAATGGGTTATTTGGGACATCATTCCAAGATTCGAATATAATTGGCAGCTCACCCAGCTGGCTCATGCACCCCTTGAACGTGGTGCCGTATTGCTGCAATAGCCATTTTTTGGCGATTGCCGCGGCGCCGACAATCGGCGCTGTTAACCGGGCCGATGAGCGGCCGCCACCGCGGGGATCACGAATGCCATATTTTTGATAATAGGTGTAGTCGGCATGGCCGGGACGGAAAGTATCGATGATGTTGCTGTAGTCCTTACTGCGCTGGTCCTGGTTGCGAATCAGCAGCGCAATCGGCGTGCCGGTTGTCTTGCCCCCGTAGACACCGGACAGGATTTCGACGGTATCCGGCTCCTGACGCTGGGTCACATGGCGCGAAGTGCCGGGCTTGCGGCGATCCAGATCAGGCTGAATATCGGCTTCCGACAATTCCATTCCTGGTGGACAGCCATCGATCACGCAGCCGATGGCCGGGCCGTGGGATTCGCCGAAATTGGTGACGCTAAACAGACTACCGAATGTATTGCCGGGCATGATGATCCAGATAAAAAGCCTAAAATTGTGATTTTAGCAGTGCCACTCCCAAGCGGCCACCTGGATCGCAGGTTTATTACCTTTCAGGCATTAATCTGTGCAACCCCAGCATTGGCAAGGTGCGCGATATGATACGGCTAACCTCAAGACAACCTGGCCAGCCGCGTCGTGAGAAAATCGAAAAATTTCTCGGCATCGCCTTCGGTTACCTAACGCGCGTTGGCTGGGCACTTGGTGACCTGATAATAATCGACCACGGTTTGGCCGAAGGTCGGCCCTTCGCACGTATCGATCTCGACATTGGCTATGTTGCCTGTTGAATAGCCCAGGTCGCAGCAGGTAGCCGATGGTGGTCACATCGTGTACCGGACCGCCAGACAGTCCATACTGCTTATAATGTCGTGCTCGACATACATATCGATGATGTCGGCGGCGATCTTGCCAGCCTGGTTGTCGATCTTGCGCAGGCAGGCGATTCGTTCGGAACTGGGCAGCATCTTGTGGGTGACGTCCAGCGGGATCACCGTGATCGGCACGCTGCTTTTGAACACCATATCGCTGACATGCGGATCAGCGCACACGTTGAATCTGGCTATGGTCGTGATATTACCGCAGTTGAGATGGGCGCCGCTCATCATGACCACTTCACGGATGCCTTGCGCGATTTCCGGGTGCTGGATCAGCGCCAAGGCCAGATTGGTTTGCGGCTCCAGCCTTGCGATCGTCATGCTTTTCGGCTTGGTGCTTGCCAGCGTACCGATCAGGTACTTCACCGCATTACCAAGTGCCCACGGCTGCCTTGATTCGAACACCTCGGCAAAATAGATCGGCGCGTGCAACATCGGCCGTGCGCTGCCGGCATAGACCTACACACCGGACCGATTGGCCCACTTGCGTACCATGCGCGCATTGCGCGATGTATAATAACTAAATATTGTCGGCCACCGAGGTGAGCCCCCGCACATCAGGCTGGTCGCGCACCGACAAAGCCGGTGGCAAGGCAATCACATCGTCGGCACCGGGATCAGTATCGATGATCAACGATAGCGCCACGGCATCTGCCGCCAGCATCATCCCCCATCGGCATGGTGCTTGCTAGCAATCTGCCGCGAAGCAACTTACCGCCCTGTATAAAAAATTGCGATGGGCCATGCTAGCATCCTCGGTGGCCTTACTCGTCATTGTTGATTCTTTTGTCTTTCGTTTGGATAAGATCAGCCGGTTTTACTGCAAGGCACCACGCAAGGCTTGCACTTGCTGCTGCAGATACTCCTATGTGGCTTGCGCCAGCGCCACTGGCTTGTCGACCGCGAGTTGCAGAGCCGATAATGGGCCGCGATTGAAGGAACGATGGAAAGAATTACCCGCGCTACGAGCCCACATGCTGCCCCACAGGCCGATCAGCGCCATCGAGATAACCGGTGCCGCCGGGGTGCGCTCGACGCTCTTCTTGATACCGCAGCAGAATTCATTCATTTCACCGCTGCTGGTCAGCTTGCCTTCCGGGAAAAGGCAGACTAGGTTGCCGCCTTCCAGCGCTGCGGCGATTTATGCGAAAGAGAATTTCATCAGTTCCAGATTTTCATTGTTCGGCGCNNGCGCCGAACAATGAAAATCTGGAAGATACGATGATCCATCACTAAGCGGATCAGCCGCGGACCAGCAGCCATGATGAAGATGGCATAGACATAACTGACCTGGTTACAGACCAGTACCGCAGCGCTTTCGGCGGGAATCAGATCGCGGCTGATGGTCTTTAAGCGATGGATGGCATAGATCAAGATCCAGGCCATGAACCGCACCAGATACTCCGGCGCCACCGTGAAAATATAGATGGCGACAAGCACATTGAGAATCGCGGTAATCAGGAAAATCTGCGGAATAATAAAGCCGGATTGTAGCAATACTAGCGTCAACAGCACCGCCATCAACATGAACAAGGCATTCATAATGTTCATGCCGGCAATCGTGCGCGACAGATGTCGGGGGTCGCAGCGGGTCTGGATCACGGCAAACAAAGGCACGATATACAAGCCGCCGAACAGGCCGATCATCAGGCAATCGAACAGGATGCGCCAGCTTCCGGTATGCTGCACAAAACCGCCGATGTCGACCACAACAGTATTGGTGTAACTGATGCTGGCCAGTAAAAGATCGAGGCCAAATACCCACAGGCCGATCGTGCCAAACAGCAACAAGCCAATTTCTACCTTGTGGCCGGATAAATGCTCGCACAACAGCGAACCGGCGCCCACGTCAAGCGAAAATACCATCAGCAGCAGTACGAACACGCTATGGTTACCATGCAGATAATTCTTGGCGTACAATGGGAACTACGCTAATGCGATGGCGCCGTAGAACCAGAACCAGGAGTTGGCCAGCATCGCCAGGAATACCAGCTGGTTCTTGCGCGAGAAACCAAGATTGCACACCATGTCACACCATTTCGGTCATCGGATTCCAATTGACCTTCAGTGCTGGTTCCGCCGCCGGCATCAGCGGAATGCAGCGACTGAACAACCAACCCAGTACAGCAATCGTCACTGTATCACCGGTCACCAGTTCAATCCACCCACGGCTTGTGCACCACCAGCACTGTGCCCAGTACTTCGCCAAACAGGATGCCGAAGAACGTCCCCATCCCGATAACGCCATTGCCACCGACCAGTTCATTCTGACGCAATTGCTGCGGCAGGTACGCATACTTGACCGGCCCAAATAGGGTCGAATGCACGCCCATGCCGACAATTATCAGAATCAACAGCCACAAGGAATATGTCATCCAGCCGACGGCAGCAATCGACATGACGACAATTTCCAGTACTTTGACGTAACGTGCCAGACGCGATTTCTCTAACTTATCTGCCAGTTGGCCGGCGGTCGCCGAAATACCACAAACGGCAGGATGAAAAAAACCCGAAATCAGGTTGTTCAACAAGTTGACATCCATGCTGGTCAAGTCCAGCGCCTTGTAGGTGATGATAGTCTCAGTAACGCAGTCTTGAAGACGTTGTCGTTGAACGCAACCCCAAATTGGGTCCAGAAGAATGGGGCGAAGCGTCGCTGCCGGAGTAGGGAAAAGTGACCGGATCTGGACATGAATTGTACGAATAGCAAAAGCGAGCGGACACCGGCGTCGATACAAATCGACGGGTAGAAATAAATAAATGTATTTTTAGATATTTTTGTTTCATACAACCTGCACAAAAATACGCGAAAATATAAAAAACCGTTTGCGGCATGATCCTGCCATAAACAGTTTTGCTGAGGCTGGAAGAATGTTTATTCTTCGGCGACCGACGGCCAGTCGCGGATATAGGCTTTCAGCATTTTGTTCTCAAAACCCTGCGCATCCAGCACCGCTTTTGCGACATCATAAAAGGACATCACACCAAGCAAGGTGCGTGCATCCATGATCGGCACATAACGTGCGTGGCGCTCAAGCATGATGCGACGCACCTCATTAAATTCGGTGTCGGGGGTCACGGTAATTGGACTGTTGTTCATGTGTTTACGTACGGTATTGGTGCCAACCGAGCCGCCGTTTTGATGGATCGCCACCAGCACTTCGCGGAAAGTCAGCATGCCCACCAGCGAACCGAATTCCATTACTACAAGCGATCCGATATCTCTCTCCGTCATCGTATTGACAGCATCGATCAGCGGCGTATCGGGCGTCACAGTGTAAAGAATATTGCCTTTAACTTTAAGGATTTCGGAAACTTTCATGGGGTCATCCTGCCTTTGCTTGGGTTATGCTTCGGTTATTCTTATGTACTCGAATGTAGCTTAAGCGAGACCAAAAATCTACCGCGCAGCGCAGCATCAGTAGAGTCACCTAATTCATTTCTCATCATTCATAAAAATAGATGGAGATCAAGGTACCATGAGCAGCCCCTCCTACTACCCAGACTTTGATACGTTCTCGCTGCATGCCGGCATGCGTTGCTGATCCGGCCATTCGGCTCGCGCGCTACGCCGATTTATCAGACTTCGTCATTTGTCTTCAAGGATACGAACCACGCCGCGGCGCTAGTCAATCTGGAATGCGCCGGCCATGTCTATTCGCGCATTTCCAATCCGACCAACGCAGTGCTGGAGGGCGGCGTGGCCGGGATCGCGATCGCCAGCGGACAGGCTACGATGCATCTTGGTCTGGCAACCATCGCCGGGGCCGGCTCGCATATCGTGGCATCGCGCGCGTTGTATGGCAGATCGCGCAATCTGCTGTCCTACAGGTTGAAGCGATTCCGCATTGAAATTACCTTCGTCGATCCAAGCGATCTGGATGCCTGGCGTGCCGTGATCCGTCCAAATACCAAAGTGCTGTTCGGCGGAACGTTCGGCAATCCGGGGTTGGACGTGCTAGATATTCCGCGCATTGCGGCATTCGAACATGAGCGCTATCTGCCGTTGATGGTCGATTCGATCTTTACTACGCCCTATCTACTGGGGCCAGTCGATCATAGCGCCGATCTGATATTCCAGTCCGCCACCAAATTCCTGTGTGGACACAGCACAAGCAGTCGGCGGCTTGCTGGTGGAAGATGGCACTTTGGACTGGCCACAGACTTTTATGACAAGACCGGCTACTTCGCCGAATTGTGCTGGCAGTACGAAAGTTTTTATGACATGATATTTTCTGAAGTTCAGCGGCCATGCGGCAAACCTATCAACAACGCCAGATTGGCATCACGCTATTGCCATTCAAGATGCTGTTCATTATCGCCAATCTTTAATCGTATAAGAAGAATGAGAGATCGCAGAGGACTACAAAAACTCTCACCACCGATGAATACCTGGCTTTGATAACATCTCTCACGCGTGAGCTATTCACCGGTTACCTGGCGCCAGGCCTGATCAGCTTCGGCGGCGCATGCTCGTCGAGCAGCGACGCTGGCTAGATGGTATGCAGTTCACTGAGTTACTCAGTTTCTTCTAATTCATGTTTAGCAGCAACATCATTAATCTGTCGGTAGCAATCGTCCTACATTTTCACGGCGTCCGCGGTGCCATCGCCGAACTGCCGGGAAACCGATACAAAGCGCACACCGCAGACAGTATTTTCATACTGAACGTCAGCAACCAAACCAGCATCACCACCACGACAAGAAAAGGCAAAATCACCCTTACCCATCACCAATCGGTGGCACACATACCATGCCAGGAAATTTCTTGGATCGCTGCATCAAAAAATCTCACCGACAACATTAAAATTTTTAGAAAGTTTGAGCCGAATGACAAGAAACGGCGACCAACACAGCCTTGCTGCAAATACTGTAAGCCTCAACAGCTTATCAAGCATACGACCAATAGTTTCACAATGGCAATCCTGATGGATCGAATTAAAGTTTCTCGATAATTTATTTACCTGGCCAGTATTGACGAGACAGGCCGACGTTAACTTTTGCAATCGTCAGCTCCGTCAGCAAGTAAAAGCTAGAATATGATCGGAGATCAACCAGCTCAGAGATGCAGCAAGGAAAAGACAATCGACAAGATTCAATAACCTCAAAAAATGCTAGGTATGTCGGTACTCCCAACATATCTAGCATGCTATAATCGACAGTTAGCCCCCTCTGTTTCCTATATGACTCTTCAGACTTTGTGTATCGATAGTGCAGCCGCAGCGGCGCTTCACCCAACCCGGACATCCTGCATCGGCCGGTGTAACCGGAACTGATACGCAACGAAGTGCTGGCCTACTTGCAGGAGGCAACCGCCGCTCGTACCCCGCAGTAAATCGTCCTGATTTTCAGAAAACAACAAATAACTGACCAAACACTGAACGCCCGTGTCGGCCAGGTTGCCTCGTTCCTGATCGGAGTGGGTGTGCGGCCTCGCCAGATTGTCGGCCTGTGGCTACCGCGCGGCATTGACCTGCTAGTGATGATGCAAGCCGGCATTGCCAAGACCGGTGCAGTCTGACACTACCACCGGATGCTGACACGCCGGTGGAACGCATAGCTATCTTCCTGGAAGACATCAACACGCCCGGCATCGTCAGTTGTAAAGGATTCACCCCGCGTTTGGGTCATCTGTCCTGCCATTCCTGCCAGATATGGACCGCCGAAAATCTGCTTATACCTGCCAATGCCCCGCTGCGGTGGGGTCAAGGCTTACATCCTAGCGATCCGGCATACGTAATCTACACGTCAGGCTTGACCGGCAAGACGGAAGGTATCGAGATCAACCAGTGCGCAATCTATCATTTCCTGCGCAGTGAAAACGCCACACTGGATATTGCCGCCAGAGATCGCATCTACCAGGAATTTTCAGTAGCATTCGACATGTCATTCGAGGAAATCTGGATCAGCTACCTAGTCGGGGCACCACGCTCTGGATCGCACCCAAGAAACTAGCTTCCGACCAGGAAGCCTTGCCACACGCACTGGCTGCCAGCGCGAGCTTGCTATCTTGGTAATTGGAGACTTTGCCGAGAATCGGATTGCGGAGTTTTGGATAGCCGTTGAAACCCATCGTATAATTATAATTGGCGGTCACCTCAATCAGGATATTTTTCGAGCCTGGATCAACTACTTGTATCTTGTCTAGAGTAACCTTGATCGCATCGTCAAAAGCAACGATTTCTTGCAGCACGCCACGGGCATTAGTGGCATGCAACACGTGATCGATACGACCTCCCTCGACCATCAGAAAGAAACCATTCTTCTTGTCGTAAGAGATCGATTGACTTCGTCGTCATCTGCGCCAGACTCTGCTTCCTGGGGTAGTCACGATCCAAGTCATAATAGTTCATGTGATCCTTTTTGAACAAGCCGATCACTTTCGTGGTGGAAGTGCCATTCTTGTCGAACTCAGAAAAATTGCTGGCGTAGGTGTAGCCGGCAGCCTTGAATTCAGCCATTAGATCGCGACCGTCGGTACACTTGCCGCCAAACATCAGTCTTCGCTAGCAAATACCAACTGGCGCCGCCGAAAATCACGTCGACGCCATCTCTTGAGCTTGCTGTTGTAGCCAACTCCTTACGGTGTCAGTTGTGCGGCAATGTTGTTTTCGCCATCACGATGACAGATGTGCGAGTGGGTGGCTGCTGGCGTTACATGCGTGATCCGGGCGGTCGAGACAATGCCGGTGCTATAGCTGCGCGCCTTCATCAGTTCCAGCAAGGTATCGACCGGCATGCCGTTGTCGCTCTGGCAGTTGCTGTCGTAGTCGTAGTCGTAGTCGTAGTCGTTGGTGTTGGTGTTGGTGTTGGTGTTGGTGTTGGTGTTGGTGTTGGTGTTGGTGTTGGCAGACATCGTAATCACTTCATTGATGGCTTTGACGCTAGTCATGTAGCTCCCATCGATGGTGCGCTGTCAGTGCACCTGCGCATCGTTTGAATAAATCGTAACAAAGCAGGTTTCCGGCAAGGTATCCATGGTCGTCAGATCACCGTCTTCGCCAACCTTGTAGATACGCGCCGAAGTCATGATAGTGATGTCCATACCATCGACCAAGAAGAAAGTCACGTTCTTCGGGTCCGGTCAGGGTCATCGATGCCATAGCGCCAGCAATCAGAATCCTTAATTTCATCATTCCTCCGTGTTGTTAATTTGAAATATAAAACTATTTGTAAAATTTGTGACAACTGTAACCGGCGCTTATTACACAGAGATAACGAAAACATAAATTCTCACGTTGCCGAAGAGCTCAAGAGGAATGAAGGATGAATGAAGCAACCGTTACAGAGGGCTGGAGATGTCCATTGAAGCCTCGGAAAATCGGGTAGATATACAGGAACTATCCGGCAAAAATATGTGGCGAAAGACGGTGTTAGAAAGGTACTACAGACGAAAAAATGGCAGCACGATTAGCGGCTTGTAGAAACCGCGTGAATCGACAGTTTATCCTTGTATTTCCAGCGTTTCCAGAGCAGCCAGTACCGCGTTTGGATATTCCGGGCAGCCACGACTTCCGTTATAGCGTCTCAGCGCGAGATACAGATTGCTTTTTCCGTGTCGATATACATGCGCAAGCATTGCGCAACTATAGCGCAGATTGTTCTGCATGTTGAACGGTTTTTCTGCGATCGGCATCGCCGGTCACGCGGCTCGGGAACGGCATCACCTGCATATAGCCGTGGGCGCTGACGCTCGACATCACTTACTTATGAAACGCCGACTCAACCTAGATCAGGCCCAGTACCATGCTGGATCAAGGCCAGATCACTTGGCTTCGTAACAAACGGTTTTCAAGAAACTCAATGTGCACCTGGAAATTCGGTAGCTTCTTCTTCAGGCACTCAGACATTTCACCAAGCCAGTACAGATACTGGATACGCTAATCGATATCGGAAAAATGTGAGTTTCGGCGTGGGCGCATCGTTGATGGCGCGCGATAATGCCAAGCGTACCGAGTCGGCTAATTGTTCTTCTCTTTTATTACCGGTATACGCCATGCTGCTGAACAGCAATGACATTAACAACAAACTAAGAAAAAGATTAGGCCAACGTAAGCGAGACTCCTCCAGCAACAACCAACAAAGACCAACCATTTATTTTATAACGAGTATGCAATGAAAATCGCGGTAGAAGCTGCCTCGCCGCCATTTTAGTTGTTTATAAGAAACTACTGTGGCGTTTCAGACTTAGCAAGTTCTTATGTCAGACGCGCCTTGATGAATGCCATCATTTCTGCCAAAGGCACGGTAGTGGCTGCAGTGTCACGACGACCCTGGTATTCCAGTTGGCCATCCTTCAAACCGCGGTCGCCGATCACCACGCGATGCGGCACGCCGATCAACTCCCAATCGGCAAACATCGCGCCCGGACGTTCGCCGCGATCATCCAGGATGACGTCGATCCCGGCAGCCTGCAATGCTTTGTACAACGTGTCGGTCTCTGCCTTGACCGCCTCGCTGCGGTCATAGTCCATCGGGCACAACACCACTTCGAAAGGCGCGATCACGGTCGGCCAGATGATGCCCTTGTCGTCGAAATTTTGTTCGACCGCGGCGCCCAGGATGCGGGTGATACCGATCCCGTAGCAACCCATCTGCAACAGCTGAGGCTTGCCGTTTTCATCCAAGTAGATGGCTTTCATCGCTTCTGAATATGCCGTTCCTAACTGGAACACATGGCCAACTTCGATGCCGCGCAGGATCGCCAGCACGCCCTTGCCATCCGGAGACTGATCACCTTCGACCGCGTTGCGGATATCGAACACTAGCGGCTCAGGCAAATCGCGGCCCCAGTTGACCCCGGTGTAATAGAAATCCTTCTCATTGGCGCCGGTCACAAAATCATGCATGTTGGCGACCGTCAAATCGGCTACCACCTTGACTGGCTTCCTGGTATTGAGCGGCCCCAGATAACCGGGTAGCGTACCAAAATACTCGATGATTTCCTGCTCGCTAGCGAAGCGATAACCAGCCAGTCCCGGCACCTTGTTGGCCTTGATTTCGTTAAGCTCATGATCGCCACGCAGCATCAGCAGCCAGACTTCCTTGCTTGCGACTGCCTTCTCTGTCGCCTCTTTCTCAACCGTCAGTACGATCGATTTGATTGTGCGCGCCAGCGGCAATTGCAGCAACTCGGCAACCGCTCTGCCCGACGTCTTGGCCAACGCTTCGCCCGGCGCCGCACGGGTCGGATTCAACGGCAGCAATTCGGCAGCCTCCATATTGGCCGCATATTCTGAGGTTGGGCAATATACGATAGCGTCTTCTCCGGTAGCGGCGAAAACGTGGAATTCGTGCGATCCGGTGCCGCCGATGGCGCCGTTGTCGGCAGCCACTGCGCGAAATTGCAGACCAAAGCGGTTAAAAATACGCACGTAAGCATCGTACATCACTTGATACGACTGCTTCAAACCATCCAGGTCGCGATCAAACGAATAGGCATCCTTCATCGTGAATTCGCGCCCGCGCATCAGGCCGAAACGTGGCCGGCGCTCGTCGCGGAATTTGGTTTGGATATGATAAAAATTCACCGGCAGCTTGCGATAGGAGCGTAATTCGGTACGAGCGATATCAGTTACAACTTCTTCCGAAGTCGGTTGGATGAGGAAATCGCGGCCATGACGATCCTTGACGCGCATCAGCTCGGCGCCGTACTTATGCCAACGCCCAGTTTCCTGCCACAGCTCTGCTGGCTGCACCACAGGCATCAATAGTTCGATCGCGCCCGACCGATTCATCTCCTCGCGCACAATACTCTCGATTTTGCGAATTACCCGCAGGCCAATCGGCATATAAGTGTAGATGCCAGAGCCGAGGCGTTTGATCATGCCGGCACGCATCATCAGTTTGTGGCTGATGATTTCCGCATCGGATGGAGCTTCTTTAAGCGTGGAGATAAAAAAATGGGAGGCGCGCATAATGATGAATTCTTTTTAAAAAGAGAGGACTATAATCAACTCAATTTTAAAGGATTAGCTGGCTGATACGCCCACTTTTTGCACAATCGATTGATGTTCCGGTCGCCAACAGTACTGACCGGAACAAATTGCGTATCTGATTAATGAAAAATAGTGGAATTCATCGATTTCGATGGCTGATAAACACTGTGCTGGGATTGATAAGTCTGTTGGAAAGATGAAGTAACTTGCCGCGAAGCTTGCCTGGCAGCTCATAAGCTCCGTTCTACAACAACGAAGATCTCGCAATGATTAATATTTTGGAATGAGGGCCGTCCGGCCGCAGAAAGTTTTGAGGTAACAACATGCTTGACCGTGAAGGCTTCCGCCCGAACGTCGGCATTATCTTGCTCAACACCCAGAATGAAGTCTGGTGGGGCAAGCGCGTGCGTGAACACTCTTGGCAATTTCCACAGGGGGGCATCAAATACGGTGAAACTCCCGAGCAGGCCATGCTTCGCGAGCTCGAGGAGGAAATCGGGCTGAAGACGAAACATGTCAAAATCATCGGTCGCACCCGCGACTGGCTGCGCTATCAGGTGCCGGATCACTTCATAAAACGCGATGTGCGCGGCCATTACCGAGGCCAGAAGCAAATCTGGTTTTTGTTGCGTATGGTCGGCCGCGATTGCGACGTCGACCTGCGTATGACAGAACATCCTGAGTTCGATGCATGGCGCTGGCATGATTATTGGGTGCCGCTGGATATGGTGATCGAGTTCAAGCGCGACGTCTACCGACGCGCGCTGCATGAGTTGTCGCGCTTCCTGACACGGCCGGCGCAAGCCATTCCGAATCATGTCCGTCATTTGCGCAACGGCCACGGGCCGCGTGCATCAAACCCACCCGATCAGGCCAATACCGATCCCGAAAAAAAGTGAGCGTCCTCATGGTTTTCGATTCTACATGCCGCATCACCGCTGCCAATAAGAAAATATCTCAACTCTTGGCCACCAAGTCTGCTGTTTCTGGGAACTGCTGCGCAAGTGCATCCCACCAGCGATCTGTTCCATACAAGTGCTATATTAACCTCAGATTCCAGCTTGTCCGACGAAGGTTTCGACGACGGCGACAAATCCAGACAGGAAGTGAAAACCGAAATTCCGCAGGCGCCGTACGCAGCAAACTTGGAGTCGTTCTATGTCAGCCCGGCAGCAACCATGAATTTCGTCATCGATTTCAATTCAATTTCGGCCAGCGCCAATGGCGTGGTCCGCTACACAATCGTCAGCAAGAGCCGAAGTGGTGCATAAAATATCAGCTATGAGAGCATCTGCTGCCAGACTTATGAAAAAAATTGTACACCTTCGGCCAGAAAGATGGCAGTTGATCGCGAGCGCGCTTGAGCGACTGAAAACAGATCAATGACTCGTCCCGCAACCGGCAGCATACAGCACTAGCCAGAGACTTCCTGTATCAAGACGTCGTAGTCGCCATACGCAACATGATTCGCAACACTTGTCCCATTCAGCCAAGCAGCTGAGTTGTGTGGTACTTGGCCCTAAATAAAAAACGACTCTTGCATGACGTAGAGCCATTCTTTTTTGTGCGAAGCAACGTCAGTTAAAGCAAAACCATGTTATCCCGATGAATCAACTCCGATTCCTCGACAAAGCCAAGGATGGCCTGAATTTCAGATGACGCATGACGCATGATACGGCGTACTTCGGCACTGGTGTAGTTACTGATGCCACGCGCAATTGCACGGCCATCGGGATCGGTACAGGTGATGACATCACCTCGGCTGAATTCGCCCGAGATGTCGGTGACGCCGATTGGCAACAGAGATTTACCTTCGTGGCTCAGCTTTTGCACCGCGCCAGGGTCAAGTATTACCTTGCCGGCAGTTTTCAGATGATCCGCCATCCATTGCTTGCGCGCGGCCAATTGCGCGGTTTGCGCGGTCAATTGTGTACCGACTGCTTCGCCGCCGGCCAACCGCGTCAATACGGCATCTTCACGTCCCCAGGCAATCACGGTGTGTGCTCCTGACGTCGCAGCGCGCTTGGCTGCCAGTATTTTGGTAATCATGCCGCCGCGGCCAATTCTGGTGCCGGCATCACCTGCCATCACTTCCAAGGCTGGATCCCCGGCTGTCGCCTGGTGCACGAATCTGGCATCGGTAATCTTGCGCGGATCGGCAGTGTAAAGCCCCTTCTGGTCGGTCAGAATGATCAGCGCATCGCCTTCAATCAGATTGGCGACCAGTGCGCCCAAGGTATCGTTGTCGCCGAACTTGATTTCGTCGGTGACCACGGTATCGTTTTCGTTAATGATCGGCACCACGCCAAAACGCAGCAGCGCGCACAAGGTCGAGCGGGCGTTTAGGTAGCGTTCGCGATCGGCCAAGTCCGCATGCGTCAACAACACTTGTGCGGTGCGCAGGTTGTGGGTTCGAAAACTGGTTTCGTAGATCTGCACCAGGCCCATCTGACCGACGGCTGCGCAAGCCTGCAATTCGTCGATACTGGTTGGACGCTTGTCGAAACCAAGACGCTGCATGCCCTCAGCAACGGCACCGGAACTGACCAGCACGACTTCCTTGCCAATCGACCGCAGCTCGGCAATTTGCGTCACCCACTTGGAGATAGCAGCAGTGTCGAGACCCTTACCATCATTGGTTACCAGGGAAGATCCGACTTTGATGATGATGCGCTTGGCTTTTTGAATGACGGAATTCATATTTTTATATGAAACAGATCCGCATAGAACATTTTAAAATTTTCGTCATTCCCGCGCACGAAAAAATCCAGATTCAACTTAAAACGGATCCCCGTGCTAACGAAAATGACGCATCTATTGTAGCAATAGGTCTGACCTGGATTGCTTGTTTAATCCAGCATCTTGAAGCGAGGATCGTTCGGATCGATCGACAAGATCGCTTGCGCTTCTGCCACCATATGCGCCTCTTTCGAGCGGGTCTCCTGCTGGCGCTTTTCGGCCAGGTAGCCGTATATTTCAGTGACCAGCTTCTGGCAACCATCACGATTCAGTGCGGAAATTTCAAATACCGGACTTTTCCAGCCAAAGCGCTTGATGAAATCCTTGACGCGCTTGACTCGCTCGCCTTCCGGAATCACGTCGACTTTGTTCAGCACCAGCCAGCGTTGCTTGTCGAACAGCGACTGATCATACTTCTTCAATTCCTTGACGATCGCCTTGGCTTCCTTGACCGGATCGACGGTATCTTTAAGCGGCGCCAGATCGACGATATGCAACAGCAAACCGGTACGCTGCAAGTGCTTCAGGAACTGGATTCCCAGCCCAGCGCCCTCTGCCGCGCCCTCGATCAAGCCCGGAATGTCGGCGATCACAAAACTCTTTTCGTGACTGACACGGACCACGCCCAGATTCGGATGCAAAGTGGTAAATGGATAATCGGCTATCTTCGGACGTGCATTCGACACAGCCGTGATAAAGGTCGATTTGCCGGCATTCGGCTGGCCCAGCAAACCGACATCGGCAAGCACCTTCAACTCCAGGCGCAATTCGCGGCGTTCGCCCTCCTTGCCATCGCTTTTCTGGCGCGGCGCACGGTTGGTCGACGACTTGAAGTGCATATTTCCCCAGCCGCCATTGCCGCCCTTGGCCAGCAACACTTCCTGGCCGTGATCGGTCAAGTCGGCGATCGCTTCGCCGGTATTGATATCGACGATCAGCGTGCCGACCGGCATGCGCAATTTGATATCGTCGGCGCCCTTGCCGTAGCAATCCGAGCCGCGACCGTTTTCGCCACGGCCTGCACGATGTATCTTGGAAAAGCGATAATCAATTAGGGTATTGATGTTACGATCGGCAACGCCCCATATACTGCCACCGTCACCGCCGTCACCACCGTCAGGGCCGCCAAACGGGCGGAATTTTTCACGGCAAAAACTTGCCACCCCATTGCCACCATCACCGGCAATGACTTCGATTTTTGCTTCATCTATAAACTTCATTCGAAGGTCCTAATGAAGTTGGAGGTTAAATTCTTAGTGAGATCCACAGATAACTTTACCTATTTTTTGTCATTTGTCTAGGGAGGCAGAAATTTCGCTCACGATTAATCATGATGATCAGAGTCACCACCCGCATGCTATCAAGTGAGAAAATACACGGATGAGTTCACGCGTGAGCACGATGTGCTCACACTACGATATTTTACGATCAAAAACTAAAAAGGCTCTACCAGAGGCAGAGCCTTTCGTAACAAGGCTGACGCCTTGTCTATGTCGATGCTTAAAAATTTAAGCCGCTACGACAGTAACGTAGTTACGCGGGGTAGCGCCCTTGGTTACGAATTTTACTTTGCCATCAACCAGTGCGAACAGGGTGTGATCCTTGCCCATGCCAACATTTTCGCCCGGATGCGTCTTAGTGCCGCGTTGACGAATAATAATGCCGCCAGCATTGATCGCTTGGCCACCGTAGACCTTGACGCCAAGTCGCTTTGACTCTGAATCACGACCGTTGCGCGTAGTGCCGCCGCCTTTTTTATGTGCCATTTAAAACTCCTGGTATCTAGTTAAATCAATCAACGAAATTAAGCGTTTATTGAAACAATTTGAATTTCGGTATAATTTTGACGATGACCTTGATGCTTCTGGTAATGCTTACGACGACACATTTTGAAGATCTTGACTTTATCGTGACGACCTTGCGCCAATACCTTAACCGACACCGTAGCGCCTTCGACCAGCGGTGCACCAAACTTAATGGTGTCGCCAGCGCCAACTGCGAGCACTTGATCAATTGTTAGTTCGGTGCCAACGTCTGCAGGCATTTGTTCTATTTTGAGTCTTTCTCCGGAAACAATCTTATATTGTTTGCCACCGGTTTTTATGACAGCGTACATATGAAACCTTATTGAAATGATTGAAGACTATCAAAAAATTCTTTCTTAACTGCCATATTCAAGGAATTCAACAACAAACAAACAACAAACGCTAAATTGTTGGATGGAATCTGGATAGCCTGAAATCATACATGGACTCGGCAGTTTCGTCAAAATCTCTTGACCAGTACGAATTACGCCACATTTTTGCGCCACCACATGGCAATTACGGGAAATATTGCCATTCAATCATCTCGCAATCAGAGTCTGTCCAGCAGCGACACTGTCTTTTTCATATAATGGCGATATTCTAGAACTTTTTAAGGTGTTACCATGAGTGATGTACAAGCGTGGATCAAAGAAACCGTGACCAGCAATCCGATCGTGTTATTCATGAAAGGAACCTCGCAATTTCCACAATGCGGTTTTTCCGGCCGTGCCGTCCAGTTGTTGAAAACCAGCGGTGCTAAAAATATCGTCACTGTGAACGTGCTAGAAGACCCGACCGTGTATCAAGAAATCAAGAATTACTCCAACTGGCCGACAATTCCTCAGCTATATGTCAACGGCGAGTTCGTCGGCGGCTCCGACATCATGAACGAGATGTTCGAATCCGGCGAACTACAAACCTTGCTGGAGAGCTGAGACTGTCAGTGACATCCCTCAGCAGCCAACCAGCCGATGTCGGCCAACCTCTGCGTCGCCTGATTGTTGGCATCACTGGCGCTACCGGCGTCATTTATGCCGTAAGGCTGCTGCAACTATTGCGCGACATCCCCGGCATCGAAACCCATCTGGTGATCTCCGAGGCAGGCACCCTGAATCTCCATCAAGAACTGGGCATGCGCCGCAAGCAGGCAGAAGTGCTGGCGCATGTGGTGCACAACGTGCGCGATATCGGTGCGACGATTGCCAGCGGCTCGTTCCAGTCAGACGGCATGATCATTGTGCCGTGTTCGATGAAAACCCTGGCTTCGATTGCTAATGGTCTATCCGACAACTTGATCACGCGCGCTGCCGACGTGGTGCTGAAAGAACGCCGGCGACTGGTGCTGATGGTGCGCGAAACGCCGTTCAACTTAGCACATCTGCGCAACATGACCAGCGTCACCGAAATGGGCGGCATTATCTTCCCGCCACTGCCCGGTTTTTATCATCGCCCGCAAAGCATCGCCGACATGGTCGATCACACGCTGGGACGCGTGATCGACTTGTTTGCCATCCAGCATACGCTGACGCCACGCTGGCAAGGCATGAAAGCCGATTAAATAAAAGAAGGCTGGAGACCACTGCTCCGACCTTCTTTGATAGAACCACTTCAGTAATAATCAACGTGCACTGCGCATGGCCGCACCACCGATGGCCGGCTTGATCTCTGCATTCAATGCCACCTGCGGTGCTACATCGGCCAGCAGGCGGACACTGAACGTCATCAGCTCATCACGACGGAAGGCAAGGATCGTCACCGTGTCACCAACCCGGTAGCGCGCCAGCAACGTCTCTATATTGTTAGACACCCGTATGCCTTCGAGCGCGACCAACACATCGCCTGCCGACAAGCCGGCGCGATGCGCAGCGCCGCCTTCGTAGACGTTAGCCAATTTGCTATCGCTGCCATTTTGCACGGTACGCACCCCCAGCGAGGACTTCCCCGGCTTACGCCGATCGGCCAGCGTGATGCCGATCGGCGTAAGCAACTTGGCCAACGGCAGATCGTCGGTGCCGCGCACATAACGATCAAAGAAATGCTTCAGCCTGAGACCGGTAATTTCGTCGATCAAGGTTTCAACCACGGCTTCGCTGACGCCGCGCCCGCTCAGCGCGTTGTCGGCATAAAAATCGCGGCCATATTGTTGCCATAAAGCGCGCATCACATCATCCAATGATTTGCAGCCCTTGGTTTCAGCGCGAATCGTCAGATCTAGCGCCAAGGCCACCAAAGAACCTTTGGCGTAATAACTGACGATCGCATTCGGCGTGTTTTCGTCCTGACGATAATATTTTATCCAGGCATCGAAGCTGGAATCAGCCACACTTTGCTTATGACGGCCGCTGCCGAGCAGCACGCCATTTATTGTTTTCTCGATCAGTTTGAAGTAAGTAGATTGGTCGATCAAGCCGCTGCGCAACAGCATCAAGTCATCGTAGTAGCTGGTGAATCCCTCGAACAGCCACAATAATGATGTGTAGTTTTCCGCTTGTAGGTCGTATGGCGCAAAGGTAGCTGGCTTGATGCGCTTGACATTCCAGGTATGGAAATATTCGTGACTGCATAATTCGAGGAAGGTTCGGTAACCATCGCTCATTTCCGGCTTCCCTTTGACCGGCAGATCGGCGCGAGAACAAATCAATGCCGTTGAGGCACGATGTTCCAGACCGCCGTAACCGTCACCGACGACCAGCATCAGGAACACATAACGTTGCATCGGTGCGAGTTTGGCAAATTTGCCGCCGGCCGGTTCGAAAAAGGCGATCTGGGTTTCGCAGATTTTTCTCAGATCGGCGCTCAGGCGCGCCAGATCTAGATTCGGTACGTTGCCGGTAATCGCGATCTCATGTGGCACGCCATGCGCCTTGAAACTAGCTAGCTGGAAGTTACCCATCTCGACCGGATGATCAATCAGCTCGTCGTAATTGGCGGCGACGTAACTACCGAAAGAACCGCGCTTGGCTTTCAACGTCGGCAACGCGGTGGCGATACGCCAAGCGTCAAACTCATCGCCATGCGGACGTTGGATATCGATCACATGTGGCACGTTTTCCTGCCCGACTACGCGTAGAAAAACGCTGGTGCCGTTAAAAAAACTGTGAGTCCGGTCCAGATGCGCAGCGTGTACCGACAAGTCCCAGGCGTATACCTGGTAATTCAAGGTCAGCGGCCCTTCGCATGGGGCTGCCTGCCAGGAATGCTTATCAAGTTTCTTAAGACGGATCTTGCGGCCATTTGATTCGGCTCGGATCTGAACGACGTTGCGTGCAAACTCGCGAATCATGTAGCTGCCGGGAATCCAGGCCGGCAACCCCACCGTCTGGCCGACTGCCGTCGGCTCGGCGATATGCAGCGTGACAGCGAACAGATGCGCCGCCGGATCAGACGGGATGATACTGTACCACAGGCCGCTCTGGGCCAACTTACCAATCGATTTAACCGTATTCTTTTTCATCTTATTCCTACACGTTGCTGACAATTAAAATAAGCATCAGCACCGCCACCGCGATGCAAGTCAATTTAAAGCTCAGCTCGATGGACCAGATTGGCAAGCCGTGCCAAGTAAATAGTCACTTATCGATCTGATAGGCAGCGATGATGGTTGGCAGTACGCCCCCAGGCCAGTGCGCGCTTGGCGCGACCAACCGACAAATCAGCGCTCAGCACCACTGCCCTAGAGGGAACACCACCAAGAAATGGCAACACCGTAATGCCGTAGGATAATTGACCGCGAATGAACTCGTACAACTAGCCTGTGCTGATCAGCCAGCAGGCCAACGTCAGCAGCACAAATGGAATCAATCCAGTAACGCCGAGCACATGAATAATGCGTTTGTTCAGGAAATGTAGGTTCATCAGGAGAATTTGGATAAGCGCCGCCGGCGCCACCGTGGCATCATCGCGTTGCGAGAAAAGACCATAGTGTAGCGGGTTTTCGGAGTCTATCTCGATGACACAAAGCATAGAAAACGCGCAGATTGCACGACTTCGAAGTGTTGACTGTCGTATATCGGAGTCGGTATCGATACCCGAATACATGCCGGGATCCTACGCCGCCACCTCGATCACGGGAAATACTTGCACCAAGCTGCGTGCACCCCGATCACCGCGCAACGCCAGCAAGCGCAGCCGGTTGAATCCGGTCGGATGACCGCACTAACCCTGATAGAGGGGTACTGCGATATCAGCGCCGCGCTGCAATGCAGAGACCAATGCCGCAACGGTCGCGCTCTGCACATACGGCATGTCGTCCAACCGACAGTATATCGGAGTTGACGAAATATGCCAGGTCGAAGTTGCCAAGCTGTGCCAGGATGCCAGCAACAAGCCCGCCACTTGCCCGTTATATTGATGGCCACCCATGTTTGATTTCGCAGTGACTCGCCATAAGGGTGCGACGCGCGGATTGGCGCAATTTGTACGCCTCGCCGACACTGCGACGAATGCAGATTTACTTCACCGACGCCAACTTGGCTTCCATCGTCTTGGAGTCGATCCAGTCCGGCGCCCGCGTGTCATCGGCGAAGATAATCGTCGGCGTGCCGGTAACATTCAACATCTAGCCCAGCCCGAGCACGTTTTAATGCGGCGCCTGGCATGCCAATGGCGCCACTACCTTGCCATCAACCATCAGATCGGTCCAGGCTTCATTGCGGTCGGCGCTGAACCAGACATTACGTGACTTGACTACCGAGTCCTCCACCAGGAAGTTATACAAAAAGGTGTAGACGGTGGCGTTATCGATTTCGTTTAGCGTGATTTTGTGGAAGCGTTTGCAGTAGCCGCAATTCGGATCTTTAAACACCGCAATCACACGCTTGCCGGTGCCTTCGACTTTTTTCATGGCCAGATTTAGCGGCAGATCCGCGAACTTGATCTTGTTGATATCGTCGATTCGTTCACGGGTGTAGTCGCGCCAATCTTTGGCATCGATCACCCGGCCGACAAAGACGTACTTGGCGCCGGCATCAGTCTAAAAATATCGTTGCCGATCCGTACTTCAAGCAATCCTCTGTATGGTGCCTTGGTGATCAAATCAACCTTGCCCCCATCACCCAGCTACGACTCTATCATTTTTTTGACCGATTCTTCTTGCAACGTTTCAGGGCTACCAACCGTCATCCACGAATCAAAAACGGCGACTAATAGCAAGCTTACTTTTTCATCATTTTCCCAATTATTCTTTGTCAAACGCCCGACCCATGGCATGGGCTATCAATTGCCTCTTTATGACAGGAGTCTTATCCAGAAAATTCAACCCGAGGTTGAGCAACGAGCGTAGCGGGCCAAAGTCTTTGCTGAACAGCCGTTCCAAGCCGTCCGTCGTCATTTGCATCAGCAATATCTCTTCTTTGCGCATGCGAGCGTAACGAGCTAGAACACCGGCATCTCCGCAATCGCGATGCGCACCGCGCTCAGACAACACCTTAATCAAGGCCGCGACGTCACTGAATCCCAGATTCATCCCATGCCCCGCCAGAGGATGCACAACATGAGCAGCATCACCGATCAACGCCACGCGCGGCGCCACCAGCGTATGAGGACGCAGCAATGACAATGGAAATGCCTGCACCAGCTCTGGTTGCAGTGGCTGCAATTGGCCCAGCGTATCGGCCGTCAGCAACGACAGACGCGCCGCCAACTGAGACAACGGTTCGTCCAGCAACTCCTGCGCCAACGCATCCGGCGCCGACCACACCAGCGACAACCGTTGCTCAGGCAGCGGCAGCAGCGCTACAACTCCATCGTTTTCGGTAAACCATTGATACGCGATGCCATGATGCAGTCGTTCGCAAGAGAAATTGGCTACCACGCCGCGTTGATAATAGGAACGATAATCAATCTCGATTTCGCACTGGCTGCGTACCCAGGATTGGGCGCCGTCGGCACCGATAATCAGATACGCACGAATAGTGTCGCCCGATTCCAGTTGCAGAGTAGACGCTGCAGCATCGGCTTGCAGCGCCTTGGCGCGACCGCTCAGCAAGCGCAGATTCGGCGCGAACTTTAGCGCCGTATCCAGCGCCAGATTCAGATTACTGTCTTCGACTATCCACGCCAGCGCATCGACATGCGCGCTGTACGCATGGAAACTGAGTTGGCCAGCAGCACTATCGACACCGCCTTTAACCACCATGCCCTCAACCGCAGTCACTCGCCCAGCGTTTAACGCATCCCACACCTTGAGCGTCGACAGCAAGTTGTGCGCAACATAGTTAAGAGCATACACACGCGCATCCCAAGCTACAGCCGATACGGATGCCGCAGTCGATGCAGGGTCTGGCGCACCGAGTAAGACGACCCGAAATCCAGCCTGAGCCAGGCCCAGCGCCGCAGATTTTCCGACAGCACCGTTGCCGACGATACATATATCGCACTGATGGATGGCCATCGCGGCCGCACTACCGTTCTTTGCAATTGATCCGATATCTTTCATGGCGCTATTATATCGACTACCGCTTCACAAGCTCTGCCGACACACGCCGATCAGTCTAAACTCTATCAAAACACCGCGGCCATCGAGCAACGCACTTCACTATATATGAAGACAACGACGTTTCTTCGCGCATGCGGCGCGAGAAAGTCGACCGGCACAGAATTTTTTGAAAAAACTTAATAAGGGGTTTTGCAAATTAAAAATATTTTTGCTATAATTTTTATTTGGCCTGGTAGCTCAGTAGGTAGAGCAGAGGATTGAAAATCCTTGTGTCGGTGGTTCGATTCCGCCCCGGGCCACCAAGAATTGGTATTAGCAACAAAAATGGCTTATTGGGATGTAAGGAATCTTTATTTTTTCGAGTATTCAACCGCCCAAACAAGAACCAACGAGATTACAAAAATTCGAGGCGTCAGCCTAATCACTTAATTTTAAGTACATCCACCAAACCTTGGTCACGCGATGATTGCCTTATCGCCTGAACGATGCTAGCGTCTGGGGTGCGGGGCCGACGTTCCCCGATAACCGGGTTGCGCTACGAACTGGCACATCTTCATGATGGTATTGCGATGAATGCAGAAATGGCGTGCAACAGCACGATATTTCTTGTTCTAAACTATCACGGCCCGATGTACTTTGATGTATAAATCCACCAGAAACATCCTNNCTTATGTACCTTCAGGTACATAAGCCTACAGGCTAGGAGTGGTACGATTTTAATGCGCCATTCATTGCCGATTCAAGTGCGCTTTCCGATACATTAGTCACGCGGCTTTTATGCCCCGCCGCACCTTGTTCAGTAACTTGCTGGTCGAACAGTTATGCTCGAAAGGGATTGCAACAACCTGGCCACCGTAAGCGAGCACCGCCTCCCCCTCGGGAATCGAATCCATCTGATAGTCACCGCCTTTAACGTATATGCCGGGCCGAGTCTCCTGAACAACTTCGAGTGCGGTGTCTTCATCAAACTCAACTACCAAGCTGACAGCTTCCAGTGCCGCTAGCACCGCCATCCGATCTGCGCAAGTGTTGATCGGACGATCATCGCCCTTGCCCAGACCCTCGACCGATGCATCTGTGTTCACCGCCACTACCAGCGATGCGCCCTTCTCACGCGCTTGCGCCAAGTAGGTGACGTGGCCGCGATGCAAGATATCGAACACGCCGTTGGTCAGCACGACCGGCTGTGGCAACGAGGCAACGCGAGCCTTCAGCTCGGCGCGGGTGGAAAGCTTGGTTTCGAATGTAGGCATGGCTACCCAAAAAAAAGCTGCAACAATTTTGCAGTTTTGATTGAATCGGTTGATCTGCTCTCGGAATTGGCGCCAACCGGAACTGACGCCGCAACCATCAAACGGCTTCGACCGACTTGCTGACTGGCAGGCGTGCAACGACTTCCTTGCGAAAACGGTTGAGCTCCTGCACCGTATCGAATGTTCGTTCGAACAACAACGACATATTGTGCAAGATGCGATCGACAACCTTCTTTTCCCACGCGCCGTCAAACTTGATCTGCTCATCGAGCCAACGCTCCAGCCACTTCGGATCCGGCAGGCGACTTTGCACCGTGTCGTTCGGGAACAGCGACTGGTTGACGTGCAGGTTGGTCGGATGCAGCGGTTTTTCAGTGCGCCGCGCCGATGCCATCAACACGCCTATCTTGGCGAACGCGGCGGAAGCGCTATCGCCTACTTCTGACAAGGCTTTTTTCATATAGCGCAGATAAGCGCCGCCATGACGGGCTTCGTCCTGACTGATGATTTTGTAGATTTGCTTGATCACCGGCTCGGTGTACCAATCGGAAGCGCAACGGTACCAGTGGTTGAGGCGAACTTCACCACAAAAATGCATCATCAAGGTTTCCAGCGGCGGCGCCGGGTCGAATTCGAAACGCACGTTGTCCAGCTCGGCTTCGGTAGGCACCAATTCCGGACGGAAGCGACGCAGGTATTCCATCAGGACCAGAGAATGCTTCTGCTCTTCAAAAAACCAAACCGACATGAATGCGCAAAAATCGCTGTCGCCATGATTGTCACGCAAAAACATCTCAGTTGCTGGCAACGCCGACCATTCCGTAATCGCGTTCATACGGATAGTCTGAGCTTGTTCGTCGGATAATTTGACGGCTTCAAACTTGTCCCATGGAATATCGGTCTCCATGTTCCAGCGGACTTGTTCAAGCGATTTAAACAATTCTGGATACAGCATACATACCTTAGCAAGTGGGTAATTATCTTATTTTACCAAGAAATTGGTACATCCTAATTTTTAAACCAAGTGGCGCTATCGATTTTTGCCATAAAATGGCAAAATACACAACAAAGTCAGGCCGACAGTCACAGGGTAATTCCCCCCTCGCTCTTTAAGAAAAGTTAAAAGTAGGGGCTAAGCCGCAAGAGCCAATTTCTGCTTCGTGGTGATGTCTCTGAGCGCCCCGTTCGGTTGTAACGTTCGATATAAGCATTTTGTTACGTCTGTCCGGGTTGAATAAAACTGATCTGGATGCCACACTTTTCTGCCCACGCGCCCATTGTCGAACTGATGTATTTAGGTCCGTTGTCACGACGGATCGTCATCGGCTTTCCTCTTCATTCGATAAGTGGAAGAACTGGTGGGATACAAGACGACGT
>DCSW01000109.1:314-60280 GCA_002325825.1 Collimonas sp. UBA1456 | reverse complement strand
CCGCTGTGTCTTTTATAACAAGCAGCTAATCCTAGTACCAGTGCGGTATGCGTTTTGCCGACTCCAGAAGTCCCTAGCACGATGACGTTCTCGCACTTATCAATCCATTGATGATGTCGGCGGCGACGCTGCGGAAACGCTGTAGTTCTGGGCTTACTAGCGATATTACGGTAGGCACTACCACCGACAGTGGGTCGCGTGACTGGTTGCTTGCGCGGAATTCGTAGTGTAGGTGCGGGCCGGTAGTCCAACCAGTCATGCCGACATAGCAGATTACGTCATTTTGACCGCCCCCGGCGTCTTTGTGCGAAGTCGGCTCAAAGCGACTCATGTATGCGTAAACGATTGGATATTTGTTATCGTGTTTGATGATGACGACATTGCCATAGCCGATCTCGACACCGGTGTGCTTTTTTTATTTTTCGAGAATTGGGTGCATGCGTATCGAGAAGCCGGACGAAATGCAGGTGAATGTGAGCGGCGATTTGGAGAAGGCTTTCAGGAATTGACCGTCGAAACCGTAATAGCCGTCGCCCTGTGTGTTGCGGGGATCGTCGAACTAGACCACCTGGGACGGTTTTCCAGCATTCACGAATTCATCGGCCAGGATGCGGCCGGCGCGCAGAAATTGGCTATTTTCCAAGAATATTTCATAGACGACATTAAAATGATCGCCACGCTTCAGGTCGGATGCTAAGTTGATGTTGGTGCCGAACATGATGACGATCTGCAATGCCACGTTGTCCGGGATGTCAGTGGCATCTGTCGCGGCAAACAAGGAGGAGCGGATCACGTCTGTGTGCCTTTCGAACGCGACGCTCAATACTGGGGGTTTTCTTGGCTGAATCTGAATTTGTCGTCGACGCCAAGTCTGGTCAAGGATGTTGCAAATGTGTCACCGGCATGCATCTTGTCTTCGGCAATGTACAATTGCTGCTGGGCTTCGAGCTTGGCGATTTGCTCATTCTGGATTGGCAATTGCAGCTCTGCGGAAATCGCACGGACCTGGACGTCGTTAGAATCTGTTGCGATTGGAGCAACGCCAGCAGCGCCAAATGCAATCAAGGTCAGCACTGCGGCAGAGGGGTAAACAATGCGGGTTTTGCGGGAGGAATCTGTTACGCGTGCGATCGCCAGCCTGAAAAGTAACTTGATCTCGGAGCGGAAGTGAATGAGTTTATCTTTAGTAGACATGCAATACGTTAAAATTTGCCGTTTGCTATCGATTCTCGTGCTGGTGCTTGTTAGAACGACTTGCGGCGGGATTAAAAGCATTCGTCGATTACACCTTACCGACCTCGGGCGTTTTATAGAATTGGTCTGATTTATGCTAGCGCCCGATTCGACTTGCTTGGCGTGCAGAAGCAAGCACCATTTTTTAGATTTTATTTTCGCTGGATATATGGCTCACGATTTTCAAAGTGCATCACCGACGGCAGTAGGAACTGCTGTTGAAAATACCCCGCTGATCCTGTCGGACAGGACTAAAGAAGCGCTCGAAATCACCAAGCGTGGTGTCGACGAATTATTGATCGAAAGCGATCTTGCGCGCAAGCTACAGCGCGCCGAGCAAACTGGTAAGCCGCTGCGTATCAAACTGGGGCTAGATCCGACTGCGCCGGATCTTCATCTTGGTCACACAGTGGTGCTGAACAAGATGCGGCAGATGCAGGATCTTGGCCACAATGTGATTTTCTTGATCGGCGACTTCACTTCGATGATCGGTGATCCGTCCGGACGCAATGTGACACGGCCACCCCTCACCCGTGAACAGATTGAAGAAAACGCCAAAACCTATTTTACCCAGGCCAGTTTGGTGCTGGATCCGGCGCGCACGGAAATCCGCTATAACTCGGAATGGTCGGACAAGCTCGGCGCACGCGGCATGATTGAGCTGTCGGCCAAGTACACCGTGGCGCGTATTCTGGAGCGCGAAGATTTCACCAAGCGCTTCAAGGCCGGCACGCCGATTTCAGTGCACGAACTGTTGTACCCGCTGATGCAGGGCTACGATTCGGTGGCACTGGAATCCGACCTGGAACTGGGCGGCACCGATCAGAAATTTAATCTGCTGGTGGGGCGCGAATTCCAAAAGGATTATGACCAGGAACCGCAATGTATCTTGACCATGCCGTTGCTGGAAGGCCTGGACGGCGTTGAGAAGATGTCGAAATCGAAGGGGAACTATATCGGTATCACCGAGCCAGCCAATACCATGTTCGCTAAGGTGATGAGTATTTCTGATGTGATGATGTGGCGTTACTACGAACTGATCTCATTCAAGTCGCTGGCGCAAATCGCCGGCTACAAGGCGCAGGTCGCGGACGGCCAGAATCCGCGCGACATCAAGGTTGCGCTGGCGCAGGAAATCGTTGCTCGTTTCCACAGCCAGCAGGCTGCGGAAGATGCGTTGGCAGACTTCAATAATCGCGCCAAGGGTGGCATTCCGGATGATATTCCTGAGTTGAAATTGAGTGGTGCACCGTTCTGTATCGGTCAGTTGCTGAAGCAAGCCAATCTGTGTTCGTCGACTTCGGAAGCGCTGCGCATGGTGGAGCAGGGCGGCGTGCGCATCGATGGCGCGGTAGTCAGCGACAAGGGCCTGAAAGTCGAGGCGTCGGCCTTCGTGATCCAGGTCGGTAAGCGCAAGTTCGCGCGCGTGATCCTGGCTTGATCGTCGCACGATTGGTTTGTTGTAGCGAGTCAGCCACGCTAGCGTGGTGGTGGATAGCGTCATAGTCGGCGCCATCTTGCCGGCAAGATGAACTGCAGCGACATCGGCGGCGGCTTGCTGCTGGTGCCGCAGCTCACGCCGGCAGCAGCGCCGGCAGATGGCTGGCGCTTGTTTTCTTACTTTGTCGCTCAGGCCGCCAACTGACATGCGCAGGTGGCAACCGACCGCTTCGACGCCGACATGAAAGTGTCGTTGACCAATGATGGTCTTGTAATACTTTGGTTGTAGGTAAAGCCTTTGATAGCGAAGGCCTAATGATGTGTTGTTGCCTCATAACAATACTGCGTTGATTGACTTTGCTTATCGTGCAACCTTGGCGTTATTCGGCGCTGCTTGTTGATATTATTAATGCAGATTGGCCGTCTATCCCTGCTGAAACTCCGATTGTCCGCATCAGTATCCTGAACCAAGTTTTATAAAAACCAACTAAGGCAGCGTATCAATTCATGTCAACTACCAAAATCTTATTGATCCACCACGCCGAAACCTACTGAAATTTGGAGCGCCGCCTGTAGGACCATCTGGAAATTCCGCTCAATGACGAAGATCGGCGCCAAGCGCAGGCGTTGGGGAGACATTTTGAGGGCATCGCACGGGATTAAATTTTCCCAGCGACTTGCAGCGCGCGCAGCAAATCGCGTTGTCGCTGGCACGAGGCGGTGGCATCGACGTGACGATAGATAGCGGTTTGCATGGAGGTTGTTATGGCATTCCGGATGCGTTACGAGGACGCTGCCGAACGTTATCCGCAAGTCTACGCGGCGCTGATGGTGTGCGACCTTGATGCGCGCTTTCCTGCCGGCGTCCATGTCGTGGAAACTGTGCGCGAGTTTTCTGAGCGTACCGGCAATACGTTGCTGCTCTTGCTTGGAAGCGACAGTTTCCGCCGCATCGCCGTGGTTAGTCATGGTGGCGTGCTCGATTATATTTATCGCTTTGCCAAGAATCTGTCACTCGACCAGCCGCGCAGTTGCGACGTGTTCAACGCAAGTATCAATCGTCTGACCTGGCGTCGCGAATGGTCGCGGCAATTGCAGCTGTCCGGATGGGCCGAAGTGGCCCATCCGGACCACGTTTCACTTAATGCAATAGGCTGAACCAACTCGGCTGGTGTCATCCAGAAGGGCGCGATCGGAGCGTTTATGTCGGCGATCTCATCGCGGCGAGGGTAACTGCTATTGATTTGTATAAGCGAGTGGCTAATTGATCACAAGAAAAGTGGAATTCATGTGCTGATTTTGCTGATCGAAATTAAAAAATATCGGGACTCGGGTACCAGCATGAAACTTAACCTCTTTCCCCGATTCGGGGCGGCGTTGATACAGGGCCGCTGGTGGATGCAACCGCTGGGCGTGCCGCACCAACTGCTGCAAATTTTGCCGCAAGCCTACAGCGGCCATAAAAGCATCAAATGCTTGTGTCAGCTGATCTTGCCGGCCAGTGTGCACATCCTTTGGTATGGGTGGGCTTTTGTCAGGAATATTCTGGGCCGATGATCAAGCCGGCCGCAGTTATTGATAGGGCTCCGAATGAAGCGGAACATTGGCATTTGTCTAATGATTGTTTCAATTACACGTCCTCGTTCGCCCAGAACGTTGACTGGGATCCTACTCGGGGAAGCGATTTTCACGCACTGTTCGGATCTTGGCAGACACACCCCGAGGCGTGCACCTTCAAATCACTGCTGTTGATCCTGTACTACCGGCTGGACAATTTTTATAAGATAAACGAGCTGTACAATTTGACCGTGGGAGACAATGTCCGCGCCGCTTTTGCCAGGGACACCGGGGCACAGTTGCGTAAGACCGACAGTGGCGGTCGTTGGAGCGCTACCGGATTCCTGTACGTGCTGCCAGCAACGGATGCGGTTGATGCGAAGAGTTTGGGTGACACCTTCCGGAGCCATTTCATGCATCATCCCGTCAATATAGAAAACTGATCGATCAGGTTAGCGAAATGGAGCCGCGTGCGATGCAGATCATCGCCTCCGATCTGCAGATGCCGGTTGAGTTTACAAAATACAACGTTGACCACAATGCGCAGATCGTCGATATCACATCAATATGAGGTGCCCAGTCAAGAAACTCTACAACAGTTGGTGCGCTTCGGCCTTGTTGCGGAATGAGCAACTGGTGGCAAGCATTCTGGATGCGGTGGTGGGCACGGTAGGCGTGCCGGTCACACTGAAATTTCGCACTGGTTGGGATCGCCTGAATAAAAATGCATTGCAGATTGCCCGCCTGGCGCAAGCCAGCGGCATCGCCATGCTTGACCTTGCATGGACGGACTCGTATCGACGGCTACAGCGGCGATGACGAGTACCAGACGATTGCTGCCGTCAAGGCGGCGGTGAATATTCCGGTAGTCGCCAACGGCGACATCACGACGCNNGGCGGCGGTGAATATTCCGGTGGTCGTCAACGACGACATCAAGACGCCCGAAAAGGCACGCCAGGTACTAGAATTCACCAAGGCCGACGCTATCATGGTCAGCCGCGCTGTGCAGGGTCAGCCGTGGATTTTCGGCCAGATTGACCATTACCTGCGTACTGAAGACTATTTGCCAGCGCGGCTGATGACCGAAGTGCAACATCTGATGAGTGCGCGTACCACTCGCAAGCATATCGGTTTGTATGTGCATGATTTTTCGAGGGGACATTTCGGCAACGCATGAACCTACTGGAAGACCGTGGCCAGTAGCTGACTGCAGTAAATAACTTCTTGAATCGCAGTTTGCGTTTGGGGAACGGTTATAATAAGAAATGGCCAAGCAGATGCTTGGTGGCCTGAATCAGATCAACAGAACTTACCCAACATATCGTTGGTGATGTAGCCGACGTTGATAGCGGTGGCATGCGTCACCGTGGTGGTATGCTCGCCAGCGAAATTCCATATAAGCCCTCAAAAAAAAAGAATAGTCAAAAGCATGAGCAAAGAAAGTATCCAAGACGTGGTCAAGCAGAGCCTTGAAAAATATTTCAAAGATCTGGGCGAACAGCCACCGTCGAATGTCTATCACATGGTGATTTCCACAGTGGAAAAACCGGTTTTAGAAGCCGTGATCGCGCGTGCCGAGGGTAACCAGTCGCATGCGGCTGAAATGCTGGGCATCAACCGCAATACCTTACGTAAGAAGCTGCAGCAGCACGGTCTTTTGTGATTTTCATATAGGCCTTGCCGGGTGTGCTGGTCACGCCCCATCGGCAGGCATCGTATCCAACGGCAATCAGTCAGGTACAAAATATGTAATCAGGATGAGCGTCGGTAGCGTGCTGTGGTTGCCGCAATGGGGTGCGGCACTTTTCCTTTCATGATGTATGATGTATTTATTCGCTTTTCTTCCTGTCATTCATTATCACTTCCAGAGTTCTCATTATGATTAAACAAGCCCTCATTTCCGTATCTGATAAAACCGGGATACTTGATTTCGCAAAAGAGTTGTCGGCGCTGGGAGTGAATATTCTGTCGACCGGCGGTACCGCCAAGTTACTGGCCGATAACGGCATCAAGGTAATGGAAGTCGCTGATTACACCGGCTTCCCGGAAATGCTCGATGGCCGCATCAAGACTCTGCATCCAAAAGTTCATGGCGGCATTCTGGCGCGTCGCGACTTTCCTGAGCATGTTGCCGCGCTGGCGCAATACCAGATTCCAACCATCGATATGGTGGTTGGTAACCTGTATCCGTTCCAGCAAACTACCGCCAAGGAATATTGCTCGCTTGAAGATGCGATCGAGAATATCGACATCGGCGGCCCGGCCATGCTACGCTCCTCGGCCAAGAACTATAAGGACGTGATCGTGCTGTGTGATTCCAGCGATTACTCCGCTGTGTTGATCGAGCTGAAAGCCAATGATGGCGAAGTCGGTTACGGCACTAAGCTTGCGCTGGCCAAGAAGGTGTTTGCTCATACCGCGCAATACGATGGCGCGATCACCAACTATTTCACTTCGCTCTGCGAAGACAAACAGCACGCGACCAGCAGTTGCTATCCGGCGACCTTGAGTCTGAATTTTGAAAAAATGCAGGAAATGCGCTACGGCGAAAACCCGCATCAATCGGCGGCGTTCTACCGCGATACCCGTCATGTCGACGGTGCGCTGGCGAACTACAAACAGTTACAGGGCAAAGAGTTGTCTTACAACAACATCGCCGACGCCGATGTGGCCTGGGAATGCGTCAAGACTTTCAACGAAACCGCCTGCATCATCATCAAGCATGCCAATTCTTGCGGCGTTGCTATCGGCTGCAATCCGCTGGAAGCCTACAGCAAAGCGCTGAAAACCGATCCAATCTCAGCCTTTGGCGGCATCATTGCCTTCAATCGGGAACTCGATGGCAATGCTGCCGAAGCGATTGCCAAGCAATTCGTCGAAGTGATCATCGCACCATCGTTCACCGAGCAGGCCAAGCAGGTTTTTGCCGCCAAGCAGAATGTCCGCTTGCTGGAAATTCCGCTGGCGCATGGCATCAACTTCCACGATTTCAAGAGTGTCGGTGGCGGTTTGCTGGTGCAATCGCCAGATGCCCGCAATGTCGCATTGAGCGAATTGAAGGTGGTCAGCAAGAAGCAGCCAACCCAGCAACAATTGCAAGACTTGATGTTTGCCTGGCGCGTTGCCAAATTCGTCAAGTCGAATGCCATCGTATTCTGCAGTAACGGTATGACGCTCGGCGTTGGTGCCGGCCAGATGAGCCGGATAGATTCCGCTCGTATTGCCTCGATCAAGGCGCAAAACGCCGGTTTGTCGCTGGTTGACTCGGCAGTTGCTTCAGACGCATTCTTCCCGTTCCGCGACGGCCTGGATGTGGTGTTGGATGCCGGCGCGACTTGTGTGATTCAGCCTGGCGGTTCGATACGCGACCAGGAAGTTATTGATGCGGCTGACGAACATGGCGTCGTCATGCTGTTCACCGGTACCCGCCACTTCCGTCATTAAGAACGGCCGGAGATTGCCGGGCAGTCGATTTCTGGCTCGCTGGCGGCTCATATGTCTGATTCGGTGGCTAGGGTGGGCTTCTTGTGTCCACGCGGTCGCCGCGCTATGTCGCTCACCGGTTACCCTAACCTGCGGTCACGTCGTGCTCTCCTATGGGGGCACAAGTATCATATGAAAATCCTCGGCATCGATCCCGGACTTAGGACTACCGGCTTCGGTATTATCGATAAGCATGGCTATAGGCTCAGCTATGTCGCATCAGGCGCGATCAAGACGCCGGATGCCGATCTGCCAAAACGATTGAAGGTGATATTGGCAAGCGTTTCGGAAGTCATCCTTACTTACAGACCCGATTGCTCGGCCATCGAAAAAGTCTTCGTCAACGTCAATCCGGAATCTACGCTACTGCTCGGTCAGGCTCGCGGCGCGGCGATTTGTGCACTTGTCAGTGTTGATTTGCTCGTGGCCGAGTACACCGCGCTGCAGATCAAGCAGGCCGTGTCTGGGCATGGCAAGGCGCACAAGCAGCAGGTTCAGGATATGGTACAGCGCTTGCTGTTGTTGCCTGGTTTGCCCGGAACCGACGCTGCGGATGCGTTGGCGGTGGCGATTTGCCATGCGCACAGCGTCGATGCGTCGGCGCATTTAAGTGCATTGGCGCCCAGCCTAGCAAAAAAAGGTTTGCGCGTACGTGGTGGTCGTTTGATCGGCTAATTTGCTATCGCTTTCGACTGATATTCGACTGATATGTATTGTATTTTTATGTTTCTCAGTAGTTTTTCCTGTGGTCTTTCTATCCAAGCGTCCGCGTATTTTAATCTGTATCAACACTTTGCTAATTTCCTTCTTTGTCTACAATCTGTCGCATTTTGCGCCTCTGATAGCTATGTCAAATTGTGAATCATTAAGTCGCCGTGACTTAATCAGATACATCTATATGTCTAAGATCTAACTTTTACATCATCTGGTAAGTCATTCATTTATTTGATAGATGAATGTAATAGCCTTGTGGGGATATTTTTAAGTAATCTCGCTAAGTCATTGACTTTAATCGTATATTTTTCGTGATCCTGCTGTAAATGGCTTGACCTGGAATAGCGCATCCTCTAAAGTGGGGGAAAGTGTTTGTTTGTGGGGTATTTGATGATTCGCAAAGAATGCTTTTCCGAAATTTAGCAATTTATAAAAGGAACGTTTGCGGTGTTTCAAGGAGCCTCAGCATTAAGTCTCGATGCGAAAGGACGGATGGCTGTGCCGTCCAAGTATCGTGACGCGCTGATGGTTCAGTGTAAAAGCAGGTTGACGCTTACCAAACACCCGCATGATTGTCTGTTGCTGTTTCCGCGCCCGACCTGGGAGAGCCATCGCGAAAAAATAGCCGCTTGGCCGATGTCGGCGCGGGCCTGGCAACGGATTTTTCTGGGCAATGCGTCCGATGTCGAACTCGATTCCGCAGGACGGATCCTGGTCGCGCCGGAATTGCGCTCTGCGGTCGGCATGACGCGTGAGGTGATGTTGTTGGGCATGGGTAGCCATTTCGAGATTTGGGACACAGCTAAGCTGGCTGAAAGCGAGTCGCAGGCGGTCGCGGCTGGCATACCCGCAGTATTGAGTAACTTTTCGTTCTGATGGACTTGCCATGAATGAACAAGTGGTGCCCGAATTCCAGCACCACACAGTGTTGTTGGACGAGGCTGTCGGTTGGCTGGCAATTGATCGGGTGCGGGTCGATGGTGTTTATGTCGATGGCACTTTCGGGCGTGGCGGACATAGCCGTAAGATTCTCAAAAGTCTGGGGCCGCGCGGCCGCCTGATCGCTTTCGACAAAGACCCGCAGGCAATCGCTATCGCCGCCGCGATTACCGATCCGCGTTTTGAGATTGTGTACGGCAGCTTCGCCACGATGGCGCAGGCGTTGCAGGAAAAAGGGATTGAAAAGGTCGATGGCGTCCTACTGGATTTGGGGATTTCGTCGCCGCAAGTAGACGATGCCAGCCGCGGCTTCAGTTTTCGTGCTGATGGCCCGCTCGACATGCGAATGGATACGAAGTGTGGCATGTCGGCAGCGGAATGGTTGGCAATCGCGGATGAACAAACAATCGAAAAGGTGGTACGTGATTATGGGGAGGAACGGTTTGCTGTTCAGATTGCAAAGGCGATTGTTGCTGGCCGCGCAGTCCGGCCAATTACTGGCACACGACAACTTGCCCAGATCGTGGCAGGCGCCGTCAAGACCCGTGAGAAGGACAAAGACCCGGCCACTCGGACCTTTCAGGCTATACGAATTTTCATTAATCAAGAGCTTGAAGAACTCGAGGTAGTACTGGACCAGGCTTTTCGGCAAATGGCCGAGCAAGGGAGATTAGTCGTGATCAGCTTTCATTCGCTGGAAGACCGGATCGTAAAGCAGTTCATAGCCTCCAAAGTCAGACTGCCGCAGCCTGATCGTCGTCTGCCGATTCGTGCCGTCGATCTGCCGCAGCCGGAAATGAAACTGCTGGCGCGGATCAAGCCTTCCGCCACCGAAGTCGCGGAAAATCCGCGCGCGCGCTCGGCCATCATGCGGGTCGGCGAGTGCCTGTCTGGTGTTGCATTTTCCGGAGCGGATCAGTGAGCGGGCGCCTCAATTTTGTCCTGGCGCCGGCTCTGTTGATATGCGCATTGGCGCTGGTCACCGCCCAGTATCAGGCGCGTCGGTTGTTCATTGAGCTGGAGCGTTCGGCTAGCCAGTCGCGTCAGTTGGACATCGAGTGGGCTCAGCTTCAGCTCGCTCAGTCGACTCTAGGCAAGAACGCCAGGATTGAGGTCAGCGCGATCCGTGATCTGCACATGGTGCCGTTGACGCCGGTGCGTATCCAATATCTGACGGTGGGGAGAGAATGACGCGCAACTCTCCACGTACGTCTCACACAGCACGCGTCGCTGCTGGCAAAGGCGTGCCGTTTTCATCGAGCCCAGTCCTGAAAGTCAAATTGCCTGTATGGCGCTCGCGTGTCGTGTTGTTTGCCTTGTTCGCAGCGTTCCTGATTCTGGTTGTAAGGGCGCTGTGGCTGCAGGGCATGTCCACCGATTTTCTGCAGAAGCAAGGTGCCTCGCGCTATGCGCGTACGCTGGAATTGCCGGCCACACGGGGCAAGATCCTCGATCGTAACGGCCAGGTACTGGCATCCTCTGTGCCGGTCAAAGCGATCTGGGCAATTCCCGACGATGTCAAAGATGCGCCGAAGGAAAAATTGCAGGCACTGGCCAAGCTGCTTGATATGAGCGATGCTGAGTTGGTCAAGAAGCTCGACTCAGATCGTAATTTCGTCTATCTCAAGCGCCAGGTCGAGCAGGAAACGTCCGATAAGATCATTAAGCTCGGCATCGATGGTATCGAAACCCGTAAGGAATATAAGCGATTCTATCCTGAAGGCGAGGTAATGGCACATGTGATCGGCTTTACCGATGTGGAAGATGCCGGCCAGGATGGCATGGAGCTATCGCAGCAAAAGACGTTGGCTGGCACCACCGGCAGTCGGCGCGTGATTAAGGACCGGCTCGGTCGCATCGTCGAAGATATCGAGGCGGTCAAGGAGCCGCACGACGGCAAGGATTTGGTGTTGTCGATTGACAGCAAGATCCAGTACATCGCCTTCACCCAACTTAAGGAGGCGGTGGAGAAGTCCAAGGCTAAGGCGGGTGGCATTGTCGTGATCGACGCCAAGAGTGGAGAGTTGCTGGCGCTCGCCAACCTGCCCAGCTATAATCCTAACGATCGCTCGGTGCTGACCGGCGCGCAATTGCGCAACCGTGTGATGACCGATACCTTCGAGCCGGGTTCGACCTGGAAACCGTTCACCATTGCCCTGGCGCTTGATACCAATCGGGTACAGGCCACCACGACCTTCCAGGTACCTGACAAGATGATCATCGGCACCGCCACTATCGGCGATGCGCATCCGCATGGTTTGCTGACTATGAGCGTGGCGCAGATCATTCAGAAATCATCCAATCTCGGCACCGCGCAGATCGCATTGAAGATGCCGGCCGAGGAAATGTGGGAAATGTTTACTACCGTCGGTCTCGGCCAGCAGCCAAAATTAGGTTTCCCTGGCGCAGTTGCGGGGCGCGTGCGTCCAGCCAAATCCTGGCGTCCGATCGAGCAGGCGACCATGAGCTATGGTCATGGCATTTCAGTGTCTCTGATTCAGATGGCGCATGCCTATACGATTTTTGCGCGCAACGGCGACCTGATCCCGTTGTCGTTTCAGGCAGTCACCGAGCCGCCGGTCGGCCAGCGGGTGGTTTCTGAAAAGACCGCGCTGACCATGCGTGCGATGCTGGAAAGAGTCACTGCGCCAGGCGGTACCGCGCCGAAAGCGCAGGTGCCAGGCTATCGAGTTGGCGGAAAAACCGGTACTGCGTACAAAATTGAGGGCGGCAAATACGTCCGGAAATATATCGCTGACTTTGTCGGCTTTGTGCCAGCTTCCGACCCGCGCCTGATCATCGCTGTCATGATTGATGAACCTAGCGTCGGTTCCCATTACGGTGGCGATGTTGCCGCGCCGGTGTTTGCGATGGTCGCCGCGAATGCGCTGCGGACCTTGAATGTGCCACCAGACACCAGTGTTACGGACATTATCATCCCCACAGATGGCCCGCAGGAGGGCTTGTGATGATGCATAAAATATCGCAGCTGCAGGATGTACGTCAATGGCTGGCCCGAGTCATCCAGGTCGGTGCGGAGGTGGTTTCCGATTCTCGCAGGGTTAAGCCCGGCGATGTGTTCTTTGCCTACCCTGGTGACGTCGCCGATGGCCGCGCGTACATAGCGCAGGCCTTGAAAAATGGTGCATCTGCGGTGCTGTATGAGACGACTGATTTTAGTTGGGATGTGTCATGGAACGCGCCGCACTTGGCGGTAGCTGATCTCAAGGCGCTCGCCGGCCCGATTGCGAATGACTTTTATCGCCAACCTGATCAGGATATGCAGATCATTGCGGTTACCGGAACCAATGGCAAGACATCGTGTACGCAATGGCTCGGACATGCATTGTCGCACTTGGGTCAGACCACTGGTGTGATCGGTACGCTTGGCGTTGGGACTTTCGCCCAAGGCCAGCGAGGCGAGTTCGTGGAAACTGGCTATACCACGCCCGATGCGGTCTTGCTGCAGCGGGCGCTGGCCGACATGCGTAACAAAGGGGTCGGTACGTTGGCCATTGAAGCGTCGTCGATCGGCCTGGATCAGGGGCGCATGAACGGCATGCATGTTGATATCGCTCTGTTCACCAACTTCACGCGTGACCATCTGAATTATCACGGCGACGAGCAACATTACGAAGTGGCTAAACGCAGCTTGTTCGACTGGCCCGGACTGCAACAGGCAGTACTGAATCTTGATGATGCGATGGGCTTGCGTCTAGTGACGTACCTGCAACAGACCAAAGCGACGCTCCCCTTGATTGGCTACACCTTGGGTAATACGGCTACGTCAGGCGTAGCGGTATTACGCGCCTCGGCGATCCGCACCAACGCCAGTGGAATGGCATTTCATGTCGATTCTCTATTCGGTTCCGGCCAGGTCAAAATCCAGCTAGTCGGATTGTTCAATGTCAGTAATGCATTGGGTATACTCGGTGTATTGCTCGCAAAAGGCATTGCGTGGGATGCGGCGCTCAAGGCGATTGAACTGTTAGTCGCGGTGCCGGGTCGGTTACAGCAATTCGGTGGGCGCGACGCGCCACTGGTTGTTATCGATTATGCACATACGCCGGATGCCCTGGCGAAAGCATTGAGTGCCTTGCGTCAGGTCGCTCAGCGACGCAACGGCGAGTTGTGGTGCGTGTTCGGTTGCGGCGGCGATCGGGACCCTGGCAAGCGGCCGCAGATGGGTGCTGTCGCGGAATTGGCGGATCATGTTATTGTCACCAGCGACAATCCTCGTAGCGAGGATCCGGGCGCCATCATTGCCCAGACCATGGTCGGAATGAGACAGCCGCAAAACGCCAAGGTATTTGAAGATCGCGCTGCCGCAATCTTGTGGTCTGTATGCCATGCCGGTAAGGCCGATGTGGTGCTGTTGGCTGGTAAGGGCCATGAAACTTATCAGGAAATAAAAGGAAAGAAATTGCTGTTCTTGGATGCCGATCACGCCGCCGTTGCTCTTGCTGCGCGGTCTACGACGAAGGGAGTCCAGGCATGAACGTATCATTGGCCCAATTGCAATCCTGGCTTGGCCTGGCGACGGTTGCTGATGAACGGAACGACGCCAACTTGAAGATCAGCGGTTTGTCCACGGATAGCCGCGCGGTGACCGCCGGCAATTTGTTTGTTGCATTGCGCGGCGAATATTTCGATGCGCACGATTTTCTCGATCAGGCCATCGTCAAAGGTGCCACAGCAGTGTTGGTCGAGCGCGTGACGGCCGAGCTGCCTGTGCCGGCGCTGGTTGTCCCCGATACGCGCGTCGCCTTGGGGGTGATAGCCAATCGTTGGCGCCGTCAATTTATGTTGCCGCTGATTGCCGTCACCGGCAGCAACGGCAAGACTACCGTCAAGGAAATGATCGCTGCGATCCTGATGGCGGCGTTTGGCGCTGATCAGGCATTGGCGACGCGTAGCAATTTCAATAATGAGATCGGCTTGCCGTTAACCTTGCTGCGGCTCGATGGCTACCACCGGGCGGCGGTGGTTGAGCTCGGCATGAATCATCCTGGCGAAATCGCGGTGCTGACCGCGATTGCTGAGCCGTTTGTGGCCTTGGTTAACAATGCTCAGCGCGAGCATCAGGAATTCATGGCCAGCGTGGCGGCTGTTGCCGAAGAAAATGGTAATGTGATTCGCGGCTTGCCGGCAAATGGCATCGCCGTCTATCCGGCTGACGATCCGTGCACCGGCTTGTGGCGAGGCTATGCCGCCAACAAGGTCGGTAGCATCACGTTCGGGCTGAGTCGGGATGCGGATGTCAGCTGCAGTTATGCTGTTGCAGCAGATGGCTTCGGCAGCGAACTGGCGGTTACCGCTAGGACTGTCGCCGGTATCCGAAAATTCGCAGTGAGCCTGGCTGCCGCCGGCGAGCACAATGTGCGCAATGCGCTAGCAGCGATTGCATGTACGTTGGCAATTGACGTCGAAATTGCAGCGATCAAGCGCGGCCTGGAGTCGTTCCTCCCGGTCAGCGGTCGGCTGCAGCGCAAACTGGCTACGCTTGCCGGTTGTGGCGGAGCACTGGTCATCGACGACACTTACAACGCCAATCCGGATTCGGTACGGGCTGCGATCGATGTGCTGGGGCAGGCGCCGCAAGATGCTCCGCGCTTGCTAGTGCTGGGGGATATGGGCGAAGTCGGAAAGGAAGGCCGCAAGTTCCATCACGAAATTGGCGCCTATGCCCATCAGTGTGGTATTAGTCAATTATTCACGCTGGGCGACATGGCTGCTGACGCCAGCGCTGCGTTCGGCCCGCAGGCACAACATTTTGTCGACATCGTAGCGTTGCTAGTCGAGTTAGATGCCGCCATGACACCGGATACCACGATGCTGATCAAAGGGTCACGCTTCATGAAAATGGAGCGTGTAGTTCAGCATCTGGTCGGTACAACTTCCGAGGAGATTCGCTAATATGCTGCTTTGGATGGCACAAACTTTTCAGCAGGAATTCAGTTTTCTGCGCGTATTCAGATTCATTACGTTCCGCGCGGTGTTCGCGACGTTGACGGCGTTGATGATCGGGCTGATCGCCGGACCAGGAGTGATCCGCATGCTGGCTCGTTTGAAAGTCGGGCAGGCGGTACGTAACGATGGCCCGCAAACGCATTTGATTAAATCTGGCACGCCTACTATGGGTGGCGTGCTGATCCTGATCGCGATCGGCATTTCGACTTTGTTGTGGAGTGACCTGAGTAATCGTTTTGTCTGGATTGTCCTGATCGCGACATTGGGTTTTGGTGCCATCGGATGGGTCGACGATTATCGCAAGGTGGTCTACAAGAACCCGAACGGCATGCGTTCACGCGAAAAATATTTCTGGCAATCGGTGATCGGCGTTTTTGCGGCAGTCTATCTGGCGTTCTCGGTGTCGGCGCCGAACAACACCCAGGTCTGGGATCTGTTCCTGGTCTGGGTCGAATCCGGATTCAATCTGGATTTGCCGCCAAAAGCCGACTTGATCGTGCCGTTTTTTAAGACTGTCAGCTATCCGCTCGGGGTCTGGGGTTTCATGGGATTGACCTATTTCGTCATCGTCGGCACCAGCAATGCGGTGAACCTGACCGATGGTCTGGATGGCTTGGCGATCATGCCGACTGTCATGGTAGGGGCAGCGCTTGGATTGTTCGCCTATCTGACCGGTAATGTGACTTTCGCCAAATACCTGTTGATACCGCATATTCCAGGTGCCGGTGAACTGCTCATCTTTTGTGGCGCGATGGCCGGTGCCGGGCTTGCTTTCCTTTGGTACAACGCCTATCCGGCCCAGGTATTCATGGGTGACGTTGGCGCGCTCGCATTGGGTGGCGCGCTGGGTACCGTTGCCGTCATTGTGCGCCAGGAAATCGTCCTGTTCATTATGGGCGGCATTTTTGTGATTGAAACGTTGTCGGTGATGTTGCAGGTAATATATTTCAAGTACACCAAAAAGCACTTTGGCGTCGGCCGTCGCGTATTGCTGATGGCGCCGTTGCACCATCACTATGAACAAAAAGGTTGGAAGGAGACGCAGGTTGTGGTGCGTTTCTGGATCATCTCGATGATGCTGGTGTTGTTTGGACTTTCAACTTTGAAATTAAGGTAGTGAGTCGCAGTAATGAACTATACGGGTAAACATGTTCTGGTATTGGGCTTGGGCGAATCGGGCCTGGCATCCGCATTTTGGCTGGCACATTGCGGCGCCACCGTGCGCGTCGCCGATACGCGCAGTGCACCGGAACGCTTGCCGTTGTTGTTGCAGGCAATCCCGGCAGTGGAATTTGTCGCCTCCGGCGACGGCGGGGGTTTTGCCTCCAGCCTGTTGGACGGCATCGATTTTGCGGTGACCAGCCCGGGTTTGGCGCCAAGCCGCGAATTGAAGGATATTCTGCCGGCTGCGACAGACCGCAATATTCCGGTTTGGGGCGAGATCGAAGTGTTTTCGCAAGCGTTGTCGGCGTTGCGCGAGAGCCGGGGCTATGTGCCTAAAGTGATCGCCATTACCGGCACCAACGGCAAGACGACCGTTACCAGACTGACCGGCCTGTTGTGCGAACGCGCTGGCTTGACGGTGCAGGTGGCCGGCAATATCAGCCCGGCTGCGCTCGATGTATTGCGCAGCGTGCTGAAAAAAGACGCGCTGCCGCAGGTCTGGGTGCTGGAGCTGTCGAGTTTCCAGTTGCATGCAACTTGCAGCCTGCAAGCCGATGCCGCGACCATCCTGAACATTAGCCAGGATCATCTCGAATGGCATGGCGATATGGAATCGTATGTCGCCCACAAGGCGAACATTTTCGGCGCCAACACTATTCGCGTACTGAATCGTGACGATCCATTGACCATGCAATTCAAGAACGGCAGCAGCCTCAGCTTTGGCTTTGACGAGCCGCACGAAGGCGATTGTTTTGGCTTAATTAGCGATAACGGTATGCAATGGCTGTCGGTGGCGGTGCCGGACGACGAAGAGGAGTGTGTGGGGAAACGCCATAGTAAAAAAGAACAGCTGGCACTGCTTCCTGTCACGCTCAAGCGCTTGATGCCGACCGATGCGCTGCGTGTTCGTGGTCGTCACAATGCGGCGAATGCGTTGGCAGCGCTAGCATTATGTCGTGCCATCGGTTTGCCTTTTGCGCCGTTGTTGCATGGTTTGCGCGATTATCACGGCGAACCGCATCGGATTGAGTTGGTCGCTACCATTGGCGGTGTCGAATATTACGACGACAGCAAGGGAACCAATGTTGGCGCGACGGTAGCGGCACTGAACGGCCTCGGTCGCGGCTCGGATGGTGATGGCAATGCCAGCCGCTTGTTGCTGATCGCCGGTGGCGAAGGTAAGGGACAAGATTTTGCTCCCCTAGCGGAGCCACTGGCAGTCTACGGTCGCGTGCTGCTGCTAATCGGCCGCGATGCCACGGCAATCCGTGCGGCCGTAGCCAGCTGTCTGGAAACTACCGGAATTGAGATTGTCGCCTGCGCTACGTTGAAGCAAGCCGTCACGCGTGCTACCGAGCTGGCCCAACCCGGCGATGTCGTATTACTGTCACCTGGTTGTGCAAGTTTCGATATGTTCCGCAATTACGAGCACCGCGCGCAGGTGTTCGTCGATGCGGTGCGTGAGCTAGCGTTGTTGCGCGGCGAGGTTGAACTATGAAATTCGCCTTTCCCTTATTTTCAGAGAAATCTACGGCTGCGTCAGCGGCGCGGTCGCCAGATAGCCAGAAACTTGGTGTTCAGCGTTCGAAAATGATGGAATACGACCAACCACTGGTTTGGGTGGTTGTGTTGCTGATGCTGTTCGGCTTGGTGATGGTATATTCGGCCTCGATCGCGCTACCCGATTCGCCCAAGTATGCGAACTATACGAATTATCACTTCCTGGTGCGACAAGCGATTTTCATCTGCGTCTCGCTGGTTGCCGGAATGCTGACGTTTCATATACCGATTGCGACCTGGCAGCGTTGGGCGCCATACCTGTTTGTGATCACGCTGATTCTGCTGGCAGCGGTGCTTGTGCCCGGCTTGGGTCGCGGTGCTAATGGCGCCAAGCGCTGGCTGTCGTTTCGTGTCTTCAACCTGCAACCGTCGGAATTAATGAAGCTGTTCATCGTTCTGTATGCCGCCAATTACACGGTGCGCAAACAGCACGTGATGCATAAACTGACCAAGGGGTTTCTGCCGATGACTGCCGCGGTCGGGCTGGTTGGCCTATTGCTGATGCTGGAGCCGGATCTCGGCGCACTTGGCGTGATTGTCTGTATTGTCATGGGTATCCTGTTTCTCGGCGGCATCAATGGTATCTGGTTCGGCGGCATCGGTGTGATGTTGGCGGGGATATTTACGATGGTGATCTGGTTGTCGCCATGGCGTCGTGAACGGATTTTCGCTTATTTGAATCCATGGGCGGAAGAAAATGCATTGGGCAAGGCTTATCAATTATCTCATTCCCTGATCGCCTTTGGACGCGGTGAATTGTTTGGAGTCGGTCTCGGCGCCAGCGTCGAGAAGCTGCATTATTTGCCGGAAGCGCATACCGACTTTTTGCTGGCGGTGATCGGCGAAGAATTAGGCTTCGCCGGCGTGCTAGTTGTCGTCATGCTGTTCTATTGGATCATCAAGCGCTTATTTGAAATCGGCCGCCAGGCGATTGCAATGGAGCAGACTTTTGCCGGTCTGACCGCCAAAGGGATCGGCATCTGGATCGGTGTGCAGACGTTCATCAATATGGGCGTCAATCTCGGTTTGCTGCCTACCAAGGGATTGACTTTGCCGTTGATGAGCTACGGCGGATCTGGGGTGTTGATCAATTGCATCGGCCTGGCGATTTTGCTGCGCATCGATTATGAAAACCGGGTTCTGATGCGCGGAGGACGCGCATGACATCGAACATGAAACGTCTGGTTATCATGGCCGCAGGGACTGGCGGCCATATATTCCCGGGATTGGCGATTGCCGACACCATGCGCGCGCGCGGTTGGCAAGTAAGCTGGCTGGGTACGACGCATGGCATGGAGTCCGACCTGGTGCCGCAGCATGGTATCGAGATGGACAAGATCGTGTTCGCCGGCTTGCGTGGTAATGGCATGGCGCATACGCCGCGCGGCATTTGGCGCATGTTGCTGAGTTTTCCCACCTGTTTCCGTATCCTCGCTCGACGTCAGGCCGATGTGGTGCTGGGCATGGGTGGCTACGTTACGGTGCCGGGCGGCGCAATGGCGCGCTTGCGCGGCGTGCCGTTGGTATTGGTGAATGCCGATGCTGCCTTGCTGTTGTCGAACAAGACCCTGGCACCGTTGGCAAAACGAGTGCTGTTCGGTTTTCCTGCGGATTTCGGCTGGGCCGCTAGCAAGGCGCTGGTCACCGGCAACCCGGTGCGCAAGGAAATCATGGCGTTGTCATTGCCTGGGCAGCGTTACTGTGGGCGCAGCGGTCCTTTGCATTTGCTGGTGGTGGGCGGCAGCCTTGGTGCGAAAGCGTTGAACGATTGCTTGCCTGGGGCGTTGGCCTTGATTCCAACTGGATTGCGGCCCAGCATCACGCATCAATCCGGCAAGCAGCATATCGATGCGTTGCGCAGCGCCTATGCATCAGTAGGCGTGACGGCCGAGGTGGTGGCGTTTATCGATGACATGCCGCGCCGTTATACCGATGCCGATCTGGTGATCTGTCGTGCCGGTGCCATCACGGTATCGGAGTTGACCGCCGCCGGCGTCGCAAGCGTGTTGGTGCCGTTGGTGGTATCGACCACCTCGCATCAGCGTGACAATGCGAAATGGATGGCGAGCCAGAAGGCAGCGATCCATTTGCCGCAAACAGAATTGAATAAAGAACGCTTAGCTGCGTTGTTGACGCGGCTCTCGCGCGAGGACTGCCAGACAATGGCGCAGGCAGCATATGGAAACGGCCGACGCGATGCAAATCAAGCCATCGCGCAGGTTCTTGAAGAATTAGCGGGTACGCAGCATGAAACATAAAGTTAAAAATATCCATTTCGTCGGCATCGGCGGCAGCGGCATGAACGGCATTGCTGAAGTGCTGCTAAATCTCGGTTACACGGTTTCTGGTTCCGATCTGGGCGACAACGCGGCCACCCGTCGTCTGGCTAGTCTTGGTGCCAAGATCAGCAGAGGCCATGCCGCCGCGAATATCGGTCAGGCTCATGTGATCGTCACATCGACCGCAGTGCAGGCAGATAACCCCGAGGTCATCGCTGCATGCGAGAAGCATATTCCGATCGTGCCGCGCGCGGTTATGCTGGCCGAGCTGATGCGCCTGAAGCGCGGCATCGCGATTGCCGGTACCCATGGCAAAACCACTACCACCAGTCTAGTGGCTAGCGTGCTGGCGCAGGGTGGCCTGGATCCGACGTTCGTGATCGGTGGCCGCTTGACGAGTGCCGGCGCCAACGCCAAGCTGGGTTCAGGCGATTTCATTGTGGCTGAAGCCGATGAGTCGGATGCCTCGTTCCTGAACTTGTCGCCCGTGATCGAGGTGATCACCAATATCGATGCCGATCATATGGAAACCTATGATCACGATTTCGGTAAGTTGAAGCAGGCGTTTGTCGAATTCACTCAGCGTCTACCATTCTACGGCATCGCGGTGTTGTGCATGGATGATGCCAATGTGCGTGCAATTATGCCGCAGATCTCCAAGTTGATCACCACCTATGGTTTTCATGCCGATGCCGATGTACGCGCCATCGATGCCAAGGCGGTCGCCGGTCATATGCAATTCACGGTAATGCAAAAAGGCTATCCGGCGATGCCTATCAGCTTGAATCAGCCTGGTATGCACAACATTCAGAATGCTTGCGCGGCGATTGCGATTGCGCGCGAACTAGGCGTCGCAGACGCGGCGATCCAGCAAGCCCTGACCGAATTCAACGGTGTCGGACGGCGGTTCACCCGTTACGGCGAAATAAAACTGCAAGACGTTGCGGGCAATCCGAACGGTGATTTCTTACTAGTCGACGACTATGGCCACCATCCGGCAGAAACCGCTGCGACGATCGCGGCAGCGCGCGGCGCCTATCCCGGGCGACGCTTGGTGCTGGCGTTTCAGCCGCACCGCTATACCCGGACCCGTGATTTGTTCGAGGATTTTGTCAAGGTTCTGTCGACAGTCGATGTACTGGTGTTAGCCGAAATTTACGCCGCTGGCGAGTCACCGATTGTCGCCGCAGACGGGCGTGCGCTGGCGCACGCGTTACGGGTTGCCGGTATGAACGAACTGGTGTTCGTCAAAGATATCGACGACATGCCAACCTCGGTCATGAACATTGTGCGCGATGGCGATGTGGTGATGACCATGGGAGCCGGTTCGATTAGCGGCGTGCCGGCCAAGTTGGCGCAACTGACAGAACAATGAGCGTGAGTTAAGAGATGAATGAAAAAATGACAGGCAAGCAATTCGGAAAAGTTGGCGTACTGTTGGGCGGCCGTTCGGCCGAGCGCGAAGTTTCTATCATGTCTGGCAACGGCGTGCTGAAGGCGTTAAAAAGCCATGGTGTCGATGCCCATCTGTTTGATACGGGTGAGCGCGGTCTGTCGGAACTGGCGGCGGAAAGATTTGATCGCGTGTTCATTGCGTTGCATGGCCGTTACGGGGAAGATGGCACACTGCAAGGCGCACTGGAGCAGCTCGGTATCCCTTATACCGGACCGGGCGTGATGGCGTCAGCGATTGCAATGGACAAGGTGATGACCAAGCGTATCTGGTGCAGCATGGATTTGCCAACGCCGCAATTCATGGTGTTGGATGCGCACAGCGTCACCCGTAAAGAATTGCGTTTGGTGCCGGATGTGCTTGGCTTGCCGTTGATGCTGAAGGCGTCGCGCGAAGGTTCGACCATCGGCATCAGTAAGGTGGCCGGTTATTCCGATATGGGCGAAGGTTTTGTCCTGTGCACCAAATACGATGAGGTAGTGTTGGCCGAGGAATTTGTTCGTGGCCGTGAACTGACCGTGCCGGTGTTGGGCGCGGGTCGCACTGCGCGAGCGTTGCCTATCGTCGAGATTCGGGCGCCAGAAGGTAATTACAATTATCAGAACAAATATTTTACCGACGACACCAAGTATTTCTGCCCTGCGCCGTTGGGTGCTACATTGACCGATCGCATAAAGTCGCTGGCAGTGCAGGCTTACAAGGCGATCGGATGCGAGGGTTGGGCGCGTGTGGATTTCATGTTGCGCGATACGGATAACGAACCATTCTTGATCGAGATCAATACTTCGCCCGGCATGACTGGCCACTCGCTGGTGCCAATGGCGGCCAAAGCCGAGGGCATTAGTTACGAAGATTTGTGCCTTGAAATACTGACTTTTGCAGCGCTTGAGCTGAAACCTGGCACAGATTGGAGGCCGGGGTGGGCTGTAAGTAAGACTGATGTGAAGATTCAAAGAAATACCTAACGATTCAGGCGATAAGGTCGATAACCATGTGGCAAGACATCAAAATGCTGAACGCAATCTCCAACGCCTTGCTGGGTTTCGCTGTGCTTGCATTATTGGGCGCCGGCATCTGGTGGTTGGCGCAGCGGCCGATGTTCACGTTGAAGGAAATCCGTGTTGAAGGCATCGGGCACAGCGAGTTGCGGCGGGTCAATCCGTTGATCATCCGCGGCAGCGCACTGCCGCGGATCAAGGGCAATTTCTTTACCGTCAATCTTGATGCGGTGCGCGTCGCCTTCGCATCGGTGCCGTGGGTGCGCAAGGCGTCGGTGCAGCGCGAATGGCCGAATAAGCTGATCGTAATGATTGAAGAACATCAGCCGCTGGCGACCTGGGACGATGACGGACGTTTACTGTCGGCGCATGGCGATTTGTTTACTGCGAATCTGGATGAGGCAGAAGAGGACGGCGAGTTGCTGTGTCTTTCCGGTCCGAATGGCAGTGAAAAGGATGTGGTGGCGCGCCTGGCGGATTTTCGCCGCTGGTTTGGGCCGATTGATTTGAATCCCGTAGAGGTCGATTTATCGAGCCGATATGCGTGGAGCCTCAAGCTGGACAACGGCATGACCGTGGAGCTGGGACGAGAGCAAAACAAGGATACGTTGAAAGATCGTGTGGAGCGGCTGGTGCAGGTTTATCCGCAATTGAAGTCACGTTTGCAGGGCCGGATTGAAAGTGTGGATATGCGGTATCCGAATGGCTTGGCGCTGAAGGCGAGCGGTTTGTCGGACGGATTGGGAAGCCAGGAAAAATAAGCGAAACATTATGACAAAAGACGCAAAAAATTTGATAGTCGGACTCGACATCGGCACCTCCAAGGTGGTGGCCGTGGTAGCCGAGGTATTGGTGGATGGACGCCACGAAGTCATCGGACTGGGGCAGGCGGAATCAAAGGGCCTGAAAAAAGGCGTGGTTGTCAACATTGAAGCCACCGTCGAATCGATCCAGAGAGCGTTGGAAGAAGCCGAGTTGATGGCCGACTGCAAAATCCGCAACGTTTATACTGGAATAGCCGGCAGTCACATTCGCAGTTTTAATTCGAGCGGCATGGTGGCGATCAAGGACAAAGAAGTCAGCGCAGCCGATGTCTCGCGCGTTATAGAAACGGCGAAGGCGGTCAACATCCCAACCGACCAACAATTGCTGCATACGGTGCCGCAGGAATTTATTGTCGACAGCCAGGAGGATGTACGCGAACCGATCAGCATGAGCGGAATCCGACTTGAAGTTAAGGTGCACATCGTCACCGGTGCGGTTTCTGCGGTGCAGAACATCGTCAAGTCCATCCGTCGTTGCGGGCTGGAGGTGTCGGACTTGATCCTGCAGCCGATGGCGTCTGCCGATGCAGTGCTAACACCGGATGAAAAAGAATTGGGCGTGGTACTGGTCGATATCGGCGGCGGCACTACTGACGTCGCGGTGTTTACTGAAGGCGCGATCCGGCATACCGCCGTGATTCCGATTGCTGGGGATCAGATTACTAACGATATCGCGATGGCGTTACGCACACCGACCGCCGAAGCAGAGGAAATCAAGTTGCGCTACGGCGTGGCCAAGCAAATTCTGGCTGATCCGGGCGAGATGCTGGAAGTGCCGGGATTGGGCGATCGCAATCCGCGCACCTTGTCGCGTCAGGCGCTGGCAGCAGTGATTGAGCCGCGCGTCGAGGAGCTGTTTGCGCTGGTGCACCAGGTGGTGCGTGAGTCGGGCTACGAAGAAGTGCTGTCGAGCGGTGTAGTGCTGACTGGCGGTTCGTCGATGATGTCGGGCATGATTGAGCTGGCCGAGGATATCTTTCTGAAGCCGGCGCGTCTGGGGACCCCGGAGTATCACGGCCAACTAGCCGATGTGGTGCGTAGTCCACGTTATTCGACGGTGTTGGGTTTGCTGTTGGAAGCCAAGAAGCAATACTTGCGCGGCTATATCGTGACACGCCAGGAGGGTTCTGCGAAAGCGATCTGGCAGCGCATGAAGGAATGGGTGTTGGGAAATTTTTAATGCCTAGAATCATGGCAGGATAGAAATTAATAATCTTTCGAAGCACGGCGAATTTCACTTCCCTTTCCGCTCTGTGCCCAAGTGACCAGATAGTAGATAAAACTTTGAAGAAATAAAGAATATCGGTAGGATGAAGTTGATGGGCCACGGTAAGTCTTGGCAAGTTGTTCTGCCCATGCGTTACCAGACTGAGTCGTGCAAAGGAGCTTGATGTGACGTGCGGACTCAGGGTGCCAACTCTGCCAGATGCGATTTGCAGTTTTGCAAAGAATGGCCGCTTATTATGATGTATATTTGTATATTTGGTTAATTTTTTATTTTTAATGTTGTTTGTATAAAGTTGTAGCATTCGGTTGCTNNAGCAACCGAATGCTACAACTTTATGAGGAAATATCATGGAAATCGATATGCTTGACAATGCAACTTTGGGTACCGTGATTAAAGTCGTCGGCGTCGGTGGTGCTGGCGGCAACGCGGTTCAACATATGATCAATAAAGGGGTGTCGGGGGTTGAGTTCATTGCGGCCAATACCGACGCACAGGCGCTCAAACAATCGAAGGCACATAACGTCATTCAGATCGGCGACACTGGCCTTGGTGCGGGCATGAAGCCTTCGGTTGGCCGTCAACTGGCTGAAGAATCGCGTGGCCGTATCGAAGATGCATTGCGTGGCGCTCACATGGTGTTCATCGCTGCCGGAATGGGCGGCGGCACCGGCACCGGCGCCGCGCCGGTGGTGGCACAGATTGCCAAGGAGCAAGGTGCGTTGACCGTAGCGGTGGTATCGAAGCCGTTCTCGTACGAGGGACAGAAATGCATGGACATCGCCGACGAAGGTCTGGAAGCGTTGTCTCAGCATGTCGATTCACTGATCATTATTCTCAACGAGAAGCTCGAAGAGATTTATGAAGACGACAGCATGATGGAGTGGCTGCAACACGCCGATGACGTGCTCAATAACGCGGTTGCCGGCATTTCTGAAATAATTAATGTGCCTGGTCACATCAACGTCGATTTCAACGATGTCAAGACCATCATGGGCGAGCAAGGCAAGGCTATGATGGGAACTGCCACTGCATCCGGCGTCGATCGTGCGCGCCTGGCAGCCGAGCAGGCGGTTGCTTCGCCGCTGCTGGATGGTATCGATCTGTCCGGCGCGCGCGGCGTGCTGGTTAACGTCACTGCCAGCCGCAGCCTAAAGGGTAAGGAAATCAAGGAAGTCATGGCGGCCGTACGTGCTTTTGCTGCACCGGATGCGTCTATCGCGCAAGGTATCGCCTACGATGAAACAATGGGCGACGATATCCGCGTGACGGTGGTTGCCACTGGCCTGGGCCGCACGCGCAAGGGGGTGCAGTTGGTGCAAGCGCCGATGATGCGTACCGGTACCCATAATGAGGCGATGATGCAGTATGGTCAGACATCGGTTGGTCACGGCAGCTCGTCGTTCGAAAGCATGAAGGCGCCGGCGGTATGGCGTCGCGAGTCGGCTTCCGATACTGTGCGTGCATTGGAAAAAAACGGAATGGAAATCTACGACATCCCGGCCTTCCTGCGCAAACAGGCGGACTAAGTTGATGGATTGAGCCAATATATGCAATACGCCGGTCTGAGCTGCTGGGGTATCTAGCCCGTATCAATGGCTTTGTTCTGCGTGAATATGCGGAACAAGGCATACTGCGGATTCCGCGTCGCAAAACGCGACGTTTTCTTTTGTGGATTTCATTCATCACTATTCGGAGGCTGCCAAAATTTGATCGTGTGGCTTGCGGCATGCTCGACTATCCTGTTGCATTCTGCGTTCATAGTAGGAGTTTTCGAGATGCCGCTAAGGTTAGCTCGACAGGTTTTGTAGGTCTCGGTCACCTAGGCAAGGATTCATCATGACTATCAAAATCGGCGATTGCGTACCGGAAGGAAAATTAGCAGAATTTATTGGAACCGAGACTGCGGGTTGTTCACTCGGACCAAACTCGTTTAACGTCAGTGATCTAGTCAAGGGCAAGAAAATTGTGTTGTTCGCCGTTCCAGGCGCATTCACCCCGACTTGTTCCGACAAGCATCTGCCGGGCTATATCCAGCACGCCGCCGCATTCAAGGCCAAGGGTGTCGATGAAATATGGGCGATCTCGGTCAACGACGCATTCGTCATGGGGGCATGGGGCCGCGACCAGAAGGCCACGGGCATCGTTCGTTTGCTGGCCGACGGCAATGCCGATTTCGTCAGGGCGCTTTGTCTGGATGCCGATCTCAGCAAGTTCGGAATGGGCGTTCGCTCGCAGCGTTTTTCGGCATTGCTCGAAGATGGCGTGGTCAAGCAGCTTAATGTGGAAGAGAGCGGTAAATTCGAAGTCTCCAACGCAGAAACCCTGCTTGCGCAATTGGGCTGATCATTTGTCCCTCGTAATTGAGCAAAAAGTACATTGCGTGTATCCCCTACAACAGCAGCTACACATCGTTACAGAATAATGTGCAGTCAGACTTATAATGCCATCATGTTGAAACAACGCACCATCAAGAGAATTGTCAAGACCACAGGCATTGGCGTCCATTCCGGCACCAAGGTTGAATTGACCTTACGCCCAGCCGCCGTCGATACCGGAATCGTGTTTCGCCGTGTCGATATTGTGCCACCTGTCGATTTTCCGGCGAGAGCCACCGCAGTCGGCGATACGCGCATGGCGTCGGTCCTGATCAAAGACGGCGTGCGAGTATCGACCATCGAGCATTTGATGTCTGCCTGTTCCGGGCTCGGCATAGACAATTTGTATGTCGATGTGACTGAGGAAGAAATTCCGATCATGGACGGTTCGGCATCGTCGTTCGTATTTCTGTTGCAGCAAGCTGGACAGGAAGAGCAGAACGCCGCCAAAACATTTGTACGGATCAAGAAAACCGTTGAAGTTCACGAAGGCGAAGGCAGCGGTGAGAAATGGGCGCGGCTGGAACCATATAATGGTTTCAAGCTGAAATTTTTCATCGAGTTCAATCACCCCGCCGTGGATGACACCGGCCAAACTGCGGAAGTAGATTTCAGCACTGAATCGTATGTGAAGGAAGTAGCACGCGCGCGTACTTTTGGATTCATGCAAGATGTCGAAACCATGCACGACCTTGGGCTCGCGCGCGGCGGCTCGCTGGAGAATGCCATCGTGATGGATGAGTACCGAGTTCTTAACAGCGACGGTTTGCGCTACGAAAATGAGTTCGTGCGCCACAAGATTCTCGACGCCATCGGCGATCTTTACTTGATCGGTCATCCATTGTTGGCTAGCTACACTGCGCACAAGTCAGGCCATGGATTGAATAACCAACTGTTGCGTGCACTGCTGGCTCAGCCGGATGCCTACGATATAATCAGTTTTGATCAACTGACCGAAGCACCCGGCGCTTACCAGCGTCAGGTTGGCCAAGAATGGGCTTTGAATTGATCGGCATCGAATTCCTCGCCTGACATGTTTTTGATTAGATAAGGTCACTGCGGCGACCTTATTTTTTTTCTTCTCTATAGCGCTGCATCATCGCTGCGATGGCATTCTTCAGAGCATCATTTCCAGATGCTTGTTCCAGTTCATCTATCAATGACGAGAAAGCCGATACCGCCTTTGAAGGAAAATGTAATTGCCTGGCGGGTACTGGTTTGTTAGTTTTTTGGCTAACTTGCACTTTGATTCGGATTACATTAATTTGCCAGTGCGCTGACTGTAGCTGACTTTGCAGACGCGGCAATTGCTGTTTTAATTTGGTTGCAAGAGCGGCGTTGGGAGCAGACAGCACCAGTTGCCTGGCTTCGAACTGCAAAACTTCGCATGCACTGAACATGGATGGCAGTTCGGCGGCACATTGCTTTTGCAGCGCAACCATGCGCGTGACAGCAGGCAGAAGCGCCGCCATCTTGTCACTTCGCCGTAAAAAATCTGCGGCGCCCATGGATGTCTGTATTGGAGTCTTGGAGCCGCTTATCTCTGCCAGGAAAGATGAAGATGAGAGTCTACGCATGATCCCGAGACCTTATCACACTTGCGGCGCTGCCGGCGAGTTACAGAGGGCGCAATGTAGATGATCCTGCTACATCCGCGTTTTAATCGTGCAAAATCCGTTATTTTGGATGCCAAACACCTGGTGCTGAGGATCGTCGCTTTTTTCGGGCAGTCTTGCTGGCCGTCGCGTTGCTGTATTACGTCACGCTGTGTTACCGAACAAGTTTGCCGTTTCTCGGTTCCGTGGCTTCTGCCAACACGACAGCAGGCATGATCGACAAAGACAAATATCTGAAGGAAAACCTGGGGGCGATGACGGTCAAGCTGGGCGAAATGCAGGCGCAGATCATGCGTTTGGATGCGTTGAACGAGTAGGTCCAGGGTTTGGGTTGTGTCAATCCATAGGAGTTCAATTTTAAGCAGGCACCCGGGCGCGTCGGGGCTGAACCGACTAGTTTGGATGCCGACCATTAGCCGCACGATCTGACCATGATCGAATTCTAGCAGACGCTGGCAAGCTTGTCGCATGACATCGATTATCGTACCGACCACATGAACGTGGTCGAGAGCATTCTGATGAGCGACAAGATCAAATCTCAATTGTTGTCGACCAATCAGCAGGTCAACGTTAGTTACAACTTCTCTAGTTTTGGCTGGCGGCTTGATCCGTTCTCCGGCTGCAGCGCCTTCCATGAAGGGCTGGACTTCACGGCTTCGATCGGCACCGCGATCGTGGCCGCCGCTGCAGGGGTGGTGATTGCCGCCGAATACCATTCGTATTACGGCAGCATGCTCGATATCGACCATGACAACTAAATCATAACTCGCTACGCACATGCGTCGCGCTTACTGGTCAAGGTTGGGAATATCGTGCAGTGGAACCAGCATATTGTCGATATCGACAATAGTGGGCGTTCGATCGGCCCGCATTTGCATTTTGCGGTGAGGATCAAAGGCGTAGCGTAAATTCCTGAATTTCGACACCGATCTGGCTAAAGTAACAGCACTGTCTGAAAGGTAATGATTATGTTGCGATATTAGTAATATAAACCAGGATAGTCGTTAATGCGGAACAAATACGCGCCACAACTTGCGCAACTTGTTATTGTTTCCAGTCGTATAATCCCAATGTGTCGGAGACTGCATGATAAAATTGTCCCATTATTTAGCCACAGCCCGGTTTCGTGTTCACCTATCAGATGGTGACGGAATGTCGCCGGTGCTCTTTTTTAGAATCCAAGCATGTCATTACTGACCCAGATTTTTGGTAGCCGCAACCAGCGTTTGCTCAAACAATATAAAAAAGTTGTCCGCCAGATCAACATGCTTGAGCCAGTTCTCGAAAAGCTGACCGATGCTGAGCTGCAGGCTAAAACGCCGGAATTCAAGCAACGCATTGCCGGCGGTGAAAAGCTGGATGATCTGCTGCCGGAGGCGTTTGCGGTTTGCCGCGAAGCTGGCAAGCGAGTCTTGAAGATGCGCCATTTCGACGTGCAACTGATCGGCGGCATGGTTTTGCATTACGGGAAAATTGCCGAAATGGGCACCGGTGAAGGAAAAACGCTGATGGCGACGTTACCTGCCTACCTGAATGCTCTGTCCGGCAATGGTGTGCACGTTGTGACCGTCAATGATTACCTGGCACAGCGCGATGCTGAGTGGATGGGGCGCTTGTACGTTTGGCTGGGGCTGACTACCGGCGTGAATTTATCCTCGGTTGAGCACGACGGCAAGCAGGTTGCCTACGGCGCCGATATCACTTATGGCACCAACAACGAATTCGGTTTCGATTATCTGCGCGACAACATGGTGTATGACGCCGCCGATCGCGTGCAGCGCACTCTAAATTTCGCCATCGTCGATGAAGTCGACTCGATCCTGATCGACGAAGCGCGTACGCCGCTGATCATTTCCGGTCAATCCGAAAATTATACCGATCTGTACTACAAGATCAATGAAGTGGCGCCACTGCTGCTCCAGCAAATCGGCGAAGAAACGCCAGATGGCAAGGGCAAGATTGAAGTACCCGGTGATTATACCAAGGATGAGAAAGCACATCAGGTCTTGTTGACCGAGGCCGGTCATGACAAGGCTGAGCAGATCCTCACTAGCATGGGCTTGCTAGCGGAAGGAGCGTCGCTGTATGATGCTGCCAACATCAGCCTGATTCATCATTTGTACGCTGCGTTGCGCGCGCATACGCTGTATTTCAAAGATCAGCATTATGTGGTGCAGGCCGGTGAAATTGTCATCGTCGACGAATTCACCGGCCGCATGATGACTGGTCGCCGCTGGTCGGACGGTTTGCACCAGGCGATAGAAGCCAAGGAAGGCGTCAAAATTCAGAACGAGAACCAGACGCTAGCGTCGATAACTTTCCAGAACTATTTCCGCATGTACGGAAAGCTGGCCGGCATGACCGGTACTGCCGATACCGAAGCTTATGAGTTCCAAGAAATTTATCGCCTGGAAACCGTCGTCATTCCGCAGAACCGGCCGAATCAGCGCAAGGATCGCCAGGATCAGGTCTACAAGACTTCACAAGAAAAATACAATGCGATGCTGAAGGATATTCAGAATTGCCACGAGCGCGGCCAGCCGGTATTGGTCGGCACCACGTCGATCGAAAATTCGGAGCTGCTGTCGGTTATCTTGACCAAGGCCAAGTTGCCGCACAATGTGCTGAACGCTAAACAGCATGCGCGCGAAGCGGAAATCATTGCGCAGGCTGGTCGTCCACAAGCGATCACCATCGCTACCAACATGGCTGGTCGCGGGACCGACATCGTCTTGGGCGGCAATGTCGAGAAACAAATCCAGTTTATTGAAGCCGATGCCGCGCTGGGTGATACCGAAAAGCAAGTGTCCTCCGACAAGCTACGTGATGAGTGGCAATCGTTGCATGATCACGTGGTCAATGTCGGTGGCCTGCATATCATTGGCACCGAGCGTCACGAATCGCGCCGCGTCGACAATCAATTGCGCGGCCGTGCCGCCCGTCAGGGTGATCCTGGCTCGTCGCGCTTTTATTTGTCGCTGGACGATGCGTTGCTGCGAATTTTCGCCGGTGATCGCGTGCGTGCCATCATGGACCGTCTGAGAATGCCAGAAGGCGAGCCGATCGAAGCCGGTATCGTGTCGCGTTCGATCGAATCGGCACAGCGCAAGGTAGAAGCACGTAACTTCGATATTCGTAAACAGTTGCTCGAATATGATGATGTCGCCAACGACCAACGCAAGGTAATTTATCAGCAGCGCAACGAGTTGCTTGAATCGCAAGGCGTGTCGAAGACTGTCGCCTCGTTGCGCGAAGGCGTTTTGAACGATACTTTCCGCAAACACGTGCCGGAAGAGTCGCTGGAAGAGCAATGGGATGTTGCGGCGCTTGAAGCTAGTTTGGCCAACGAGTTGCATCTGCAAGTACCGCTGGCCGAAATGTTGAAGGCAGAGCCGAACCTGACCGACGAAGAGTTGCTGGAACGTGTACTGAGAACAGCAGAAGATAGCTATGCTGCCAAGACAGCCATCGTCGGCAAGGAATCGTTCTCCGGTTTTGAGCGTAACGTCATGTTGCAGAGCATCGATAGTCATTGGCGTGAACATCTGGCGGCGCTGGATCATTTGCGCCAGGGTATCCATCTGCGCGGCTATGCGCAGAAGAATCCGAAGCAGGAATACAAGCGCGAAGCGTTTGAACTGTTTGGACAGATGCTCGATTTGATCAGAAATGAAGTGGTCAAGGTGGTGATGACAGTGCGTATCGAAAGTCGTGATGGAATTGCTGCTGTAGAAGAAGAACTAAGGCAAACTCACGTTGAGAATGTGCATTACCAGCACGCTGACTTTGACCCTAATACGGAACCGGAAGCCTTGTTGGTGCCGACTGCCCACAACGAGGAATCACAGCAGCCCCAGGTCAATACCGTGCTGAAGGTCGGTCGTAACAATCCATGCCCTTGCGGTAGCGGCAAGAAGTACAAGCAGTGTCACGGACGGTTGATGTAGGCGCACATAAGCGGCATTAAAACTGTGTAAAGAAGGTTGTGGGGTAACCTGCCCTTTATTTTTTTGCTTGACGTCATCTATCTTCTTGCTAGAACGATCCGATTTAAAATATTCAATCGAAATAGTATCAAGATCGTACCCTTTAATCGCGCTGAGAAACTGTCGTCAATATCTGACTTAGTCATCAAGGACTATCATGGCTGTCAATTCCCCTATACCTGTCGCCACCGACCTGCTTCCAGTAGCCGGCATCGAACTCGGGCACGCCGAAGCCGGCGTGCGTAAAGCGAATCGCAAGGATATGCTGATCATGAAGTTGGCGCCAACCGCGACGGTGGCAGGCGTATTCACGCAGAACCATTTTTGCGCTGCACCGGTACAAGTCAGCAAGGCACATCTGGCCGCAGCCAACATATCAGAAGAACCGATCCGGGCGTTGTTGATCAATACTGGTAATGCCAATGCTGGCACCGGTGAGGCTGGTCTGGCAGCTGCTAACGCCACGTGCGACGCATTGGCCGAGTTGCTGGGTTGCCATGCCACGCAAATCCTGCCGTTCTCGACCGGCGTGATTCTGGAGCCACTGCCGGTCGAGCGCATTACTGCCGGTCTGCCGCGAGCAATCGCAAACCTCCAGGCCGACAACTGGTTCAACGCTGCTGAATCCATCATGACCACTGATACTCAGCCTAAGGCTGCCTCGCGCAGCCTGATTATCGACGGCAAGACGGTGATCATGTCCGGCATCAGCAAAGGCGCCGGTATGATCAAGCCGAATATGGCGACTATGTTGAGTTTTCTAGCGATCGATGCGAAAGTGGCGCAGCCGGTTCTGGAACACATGGTACGCCAGGCTGCCGACCGTTCGTTCAATTGCATTACAATCGACGGCGACACCTCAACCAACGATTCTTTCATGCTGATCGCTACCGGCGCCGGCGAGTTTGAAGTCAACAGCGTCGACAGCCCAGAATACGCCGCGTTAGTGGCGGCGGTCACTGATATTTCGCAGCATCTGGCACAAATGATCATTCGCGACGGCGAAGGCGCCACCAAGTTCATCACGGTCACTGTGAAGCAAGGAAGTAACGTTGCTGAATGTCGCAAGATTGCCTATTCAATCGCCCATTCGCCGCTGGTCAAGACCGCTTTCTTTGCCTCCGACCCTAATCTGGGCCGGTTCCTGGCGGCGATTGGCAATGCCGGCGTCGACGATCTGAATGTCAGCAAGCTGGACCTGTATCTGGACGACGTGTTGGTCGTCAAGAACGGCGGTCGTAGTCCTGAATATCAGGAGGCAGACGGTCAAAGGGTCATGAAGCAGAGCGAAATTACCGTGCACGTGCAATTGGCGCGTGGCGATGCTGCAGCGACCATCTGGACTTGTGATTTGTCGCATGACTATGTATCGATCAACGCTGACTATCGTTCTTGAGCGGGGCTAGCGGGTGTAGAATGTGCGGCGCAAGCCGGTCTCAATACCAGCTATTCTTAGGCCAAGTGGGCTTTTCAATGTGGCAATTTCGCTGCGACGAATAATATTCATCCTGCGCCGATTTGCTTTGCGTCAGAATGGTGTTTATTGACCATCATTCATTCCTAACTTCTTGTGCCATGACTCATTAGATCAATTCCTGATCCGCGCCCAGGCGCTATTGGCGCGCCTTGAAACTATTCTGCCGGCAGCCAATGTGGCGCCTGATTGGACATGCTATTACCGTTTTCCGTTGGTGCCATGAGGTCGTTGATGGCGCTCAGCTCAGGCGCGCCGCTATTTGCAGGTGGTTGGCAATATTTCTAATTATCGAGATCCAGAAGCAGCAGATCGATCAGAATACCAGTCAGTTTGTCGAGGGCCTGCCGGCCAACAATGTATTGCTTATCAAGGCCCGTGGCACCGATAAGTTGTCGCTTATCAAGGCTTTCCTGAACCAGTATGCGGGCCATGGGTTACGGCTGATTGATGTGGATAAAGACGATCTCGCTGCGTTGCAGGACATTGTTGATTTATGTGATTGCATGCCTTGAAGGTTCATCATTTTTTGCGATTATTTTGTCTTTTAAGGAAGGCGAGAGCGACTACAGGACGCTTAAGGTGGTGCACGACGGTAGCATTGCTGCCCAATCGGACAATATGTTGATTTATACTATTTCCAATCGCCGCCATTTGCTGCTCGAGTGGATGTTGGATAACGCCGGTTATAAAACCACTGAAGTCGACGATTTACATTCTGGCGAAACCGTAGAGAAAAAATTCACTTTCGGAATACTTTGATTTGTGGGTGTCTTTTTATCTGCTCAAGCAAGACAATTACCTGGATATCGTCACCTATTGGCAGGGCCATCTCGGCTGCACTTAAGAACAAATCTCCGAGGTGCGTGCCGATGCATTGCTCTGATCCTTGCGGCGCGCATCCCGCCCAGGCCGTGTGGCCTGGAAACTCGCTCGTGATCATGCGGGTTGCATGGCTGTCAAGCGGCAAATAGTACGTGACGGCGATGGTATCGTCGTGCTTGTATGTCTTTTTTATTAGATTATCTGATAGATTTTTTCGTATATCGGCCTGAATTCCATATCATGACCACAGCATCTGTTTCACCAATCACCGTCGCGGTTGGCATCTTGATGAAGCCCAGCGGCCACGTGCTGTTGGGGCAGAGGCCCGCAGGCAAGCCGATGGCCGGCTATTGGGAGTTTCCAGGCGGAAAGGTTGAACCAGGGGAGTCTATCTTCGAGGCGCTTAAGCGCGAGCTGCTGGAGGAGTTGGGGGTGGAGATTGCATCCGCTGAGCCGTGGTGTGGGATCGAACACCAATATGCGCACGCCCATGTGCGCCTGCATTTCTATATCAGTCGGGAGTGGCGCGGGGAGCCGCAGAGCCTTGAGGGTCAAGCGTTTTCGTGGCAAAGCAGCGTCAGTGTCGAACCGTTGTTGCCGGCGGCGATCCCTCTGATTGAGTGGCTGGATGAGTTGCGTAACGAACGGACAAGCTAAAGACGCTACGCTTTTTTTCGTGTTGAATTGCTAGTAATTAGCCATATTTGAGCATAATTGATGGCTAATGCTGAATTTTTTATTCTTCATCAAGATCGTCTGTCAAGTTGACTTCTGGAATCGTGTATTTCTCTGCGGCCCAGGCGCCCAGGTCAATCTGCTTGCATCGTTCCGAGCAAAACGGCCGGAACCGATTGGCGGCAATCCATTCAACTTTGGTGCCACAGGTTGGGCAATCGACGGTGGTAGTCATACAGCTCTATTAAAACTCAGGTTAAAAATTACAAAGGGTCAGTTCAAATGGCACATCGCCGTCATAAGCTTTCGATTTGAGATCGCCGCCTTGCGAAGTGAAGCGAACCCAGAGCATATATTTGTTCGCCGATATTTCGGGGATGGCCGCGAGCTGTTCATCAATCATCAGGCGCAGCATTTGGTAGGATTTTCCTTGTAGCATTTGCTGGTAACTGTTATTTACAGGATTGATCTTCGCCGAGCTACCGGTTTCTCTCAGCAAGCGCAATACGATGCTGATGGCGTCGAACAGAGGTGCCAGCGGTGCGAACCAGTCGATGATGTCGGTATAGCGCTTTTCGGCAGGCTGCTGCTGCCAAGCATAATACGAGGGCAAGTCGAATTCGCAGGCGCCGCCTGGAATGATGGTGCGGCCACGGATACTCATCAGCCATTCATTCTCGCGGATGTTCTGGCCGGTCTTACCCTGGGTCGCCATAAGTGACGTGCTGACGCGATCCAGTTCCAACAATATGGCATCCAGCATATCCGGCGCTACATTTGGATTGGACTTGAAGCCGAGCAGGGTTTGACGCTGCCGCTCCAAATCTTGCAGCAAATCCGATTTCAAATCGGCGCGTCCAGCCACTTCCAGTATTTCGAAGATGTTCGAGAGAGCGATATGGTGTTGCAGGGGATTTTCTTGCTGCACGAAAAAAATGAATCTTTCGTGCAGGTCGTCCAGACGCAACAGGGTACGGATATGCTCGTTGAAAGGATACTCGTAGACAATCAAAGTGACATCCCTTAAAAATTTAATCTGGACAATACGTGATTCTGAACGATGCCACAGGAAATTACAAATAACGTCTGAAATTCTTGGCGGATAGTCGCCCGTCGTCGGTATGGGTCAAGCTCTTTTTACAATTTGGCGCGAACCAGGACGAGCGTTATTTAATGCCTGTCCAGTAAGTTTTATACTACTTATAACAATCGAGTAAATGTTAGATAACGTGTATGTAACTGCGTTACCTGCGGCGCCAGCTCGGCCTGTTCGCCACTATTGACGATGATGTCGTCTGCAGCTTGCAGACGCTGTTGCCTTGAGGCTTGCGTTGCCATGATGGCGCGTACTTGTGATTCGGCGGTTGCGCTGCGTTGCATCACACGCTGAATCTGGATCTGTTCGTCACAATCTACCGCTAGTATGCGCCCGACACGGTGTGTCCAGTTGCCGGATTCGATCAAGAGCGGAACAACGAATATCAGATATGGGCCTCCAGCTTGTTGCGCGGCGCTGGTCGTTTCGTTGCGTATCAGCGGATGCAGAATTGATTCTAGCCTTTGCTTTGCATCTGGGTTGGAAAATATCAGTGTGCGCATCTTGACGCGGTTCATTGCTCCACTAGCATCAATAAAAGAAGCACCGAATGCGGCAACGATAGGAGTGATAGCGACGCCGCCGGCTGCGGTCAACTGGTGGGCGATGACATCGGTGTCGATGACCGATGCGCCCAGTCCGGCAAACATGTCAGCAACAGTCGATTTGCCACTGCCGATGCCGCCGGTTAGGGCGACGGAAAACTTGGGAAATGCCCGATTATAGCGCGCTGCATCGAGTTGCATCATGGTGACCTAGGCAAGAAAATCGAAATAAGTTTCCATGATTGTGTGGCCATATAGCAGGGCTAGCAAACCAGCAGTGGCGAGATAGGGGCCGAAGGGAATCGGTTTATCGCGGCTATAGCGGAAAAAGACGGTCAGCGCGAGACCTACTACCGCTCCCACCAACGATGAAAATAGGATAATGATTGGCAGCATTTTCCAGCCCATCCAGGCCCCCAACGCCGCCAGCAATTTGAAATCACCGTACCCCATGCCTTCCTTGCCTGTCAGCAGCTTGAATAGCCAATAGATTGACCACAGCGACAGATAACCGGCAGCGGCGCCGATCACCGCCTCGTGCAACGAAACGAATAGTCCCGAGAGGTTGAGCAACAGGCCGATCCACAACAAGGGGAAGGTCAGGTCGTCTGGTAGCAATTGTGTCTCGGTGTCGATGAACGTCATGGCGATCAGCAGATACAGAAAGACCAGGGAAGCCAAGCCGCTCCAACCGCTACCGAAATTCCAGATCAGCAGTGCCGACAAGGCGCCGGTCAGAGCTTCGACAACTGGATAACGCGCCGAGACTGGTGTCTTGGAGGACTTGCACTTGCTGCACAACGCAAGATATCTGAAGATTGGCACATTCTCCGATATGCCAATCTGGTACTGGCATTGCGGACAGGCTGAGCGCGGCATCAGCAAGTTGTATCGATCTGTATGCGGCAGCGGCTCGCCGCTCTCGTGGGCGACATAGTTATCCGACTCGCGCTGCATCATGATCGGCAGGCGGTGAATCACGACATTCAAAAAGCTGCCAATCAACAAGCCAAAAATCGCTGCCATGACGGTGGGAATTCGGCTCCCCGCCGCTAGAAAAAAAATACCGTCTTGCAATCAGACCACCGAACCCAGTTTGAAGATTGAAAATACATAACGATCACCAGGCCGCCGATCAATACGGCCAGAATCAACATGATCAATGATTTTATCAGGCTTGACAGTGACGCCACCGCATCGTCGACTTCGGCTTCGGCTTCATGAAAACCGGCAACTTTGTCCAGCACCTGATCCAGTGATCCGGATTTTTCTCGGATCGATACTATCTGCGTTACCATGCTAAGAAATACCTCGGCGTTTTTAATGGCGGCAGTCAAACTGGTACCGGTCCCGACATCGCCGCGGATTTCGTTGACCAGCTTCGACCCCGAAGGATTGGCATGCCCCTTGGCCACGATGTCGAACGATTGCAGCAACGGCATGCCAACTTTCATCATGGTGGCGCCAGATCGCCTGCATCCAAATAGCCGCTTTTTAGCACGGCGACAATGAGTGGTGTTTGATCGCTACTCGATTTCTTGTGCAGTGCTTCGACTTGTTCCGTAGAAAGACGGCCCGTCTGCAGTAACGCGTGGGCGAGGCCGGAGAGCGGATTTCTGAAGCTGGAGTTCTGAAAAACTGCTTCCATAAGGGAATCAACACCAAAAAATGTGCGGGACCATTTAAACCGATGAATTATCTCCTAGGGAAAACGTACTTGTAAAAGATTTGTGAAGAAATGTGTCACAAAAATTGCTTTTAGGAAGCATTGATCTTGTTGCTGTGGTTTATTCGGAGGAAATAGTTTGACAACCTTGATCGCTTGATTTTGTACCTGCACTATTTCTATGATACAGCCGGCAATTCTCATGGTGACGTTATTGTCAGGAATATCTTGTAACCACTCGAGCAGCAGACCAGTGATTGTCTTTGGTCCGTCAAGCGGGGAATTCAGACCAAGGTGCGTGTTGATGTCGCGCAGAGCTGTCGTTTCTTTAAGCAGGCACTGCCCCTGCGAATTCCAGGAAAAACTGTCGGCGCGCGCCGCATCTAGCTTAGACGTGGTTGAATTCGTTAGTCATTTCTTCAATGATTTTTCCCAGCGTCACCAACCCTTGCACCTTGCCATATTCATCGAAAATGATGCCGAGGCGCTCGTGATTTTCCTGGAAGTATTGTAGCGTACTAAAGACGTCAGTGTCTTCTGGAATAAAGTATGGCGTGGTCGGCAACTGGCGGAGATGTTCGACTGTGAATTCGCCTTCTTGCGTCAACTACACTATCACTTTGCGTACATCCAAGATGCCGATGATCTGGTTGATTTTGCCTTCATAGATCCGCAACTTGTTGTGGTGGTAAGTGGGCAGCTGGTGCCTAATTTCCTCCATCGAGGCCGACAGATTCAGTGCTTCTATCTGCACCCTTGACGTCATCACGTTTTCTACCGAAATTTTTTCCAGGTCGAACAGGCTCAGCAAGATGCTCTTGTTCTTTTACGACATGAATTGCCGCCTTCCAGTACGATCGAGCATAGTTCCCCTCCGGCGACACTCGTTGTTCTTGCGTGTGCTTGCCGGTTTTGATGCGCAGAATCTTTAGAATTTCCGAGACGACCAGGTTCACAAACCAGATCACCGGCTTGGTGATGTCCATCAGCGGCTTGAATACGAAGCTGGTCGGCAGAGTGATATGTTCCAGATAGGTGGCACCAATGAATTTTGGCGTGATTTCGGCAAACACGATCAACACGAAGGCGACTGCAGCAGCGGCAATCGTGATGACGCGCTGATGGTTGCCGAACGTGTTGATTGCAATCGCAGTCACCAGCGCGGTGGCGAGTGCATGGACCAGGGTGTTGACGATCAGGGTCAGAGACAGCAGCTTATCGGTACGCTCCAGCATCTCCACAAGGTGGTGTTAGCAGATTTTCTGCCATGTTTGACCAGCTGGCGCAGGCGATGCTTGTTGGTATCAATCAGTGCGGTTTCCGTCATTGCAAAAAAGGCGGACAGGAAGATCAGTAAAGTTAGTGCAAGAATCTGCACCCATATAAACACGGCATCCAAAGGGTCACCGTAAAGTTAGGTATTGCTGGTTATTAGGCTTGTCATTTTGTGTTGTGTACGGTCCAGTTCGACACTTCGCAACCGTTCGACATGGATGGAATCTTCGATGGTTGGGTTGAGAGGATGAAAACCTCCGGCCTTTACGTCCCGAACGTAGAGCTCTACCAGGCTAAACTACACCCCAACCTAGCTGTTCAATGTCTGGAACGGATTTTCCAAAGCCCTGCTAGCGCAGCGATTCGATGCGCTGGCTTTTCGGTTAATCTTCTATGATCCATCGCTGTGATGCTACTCAATGATTTCTATCCACTGCGAACGCCGATAATTGTAGCAAAGAATCCCGGAACCGACTATTTGGCAACGCTGCGATTGCGGTCGCTGCGCGCTTGGCGACTTTTTCCGCCTCGCGCCGAGTGTAATCCAGTGCGCCTGAGCTGGTGATAGCGTCGAGAATTTCATTGAAATGCTGCTCATCGCCATTTTTGATGCAACGGCGAACCAGCGCCTTTTGCTCAGGTGTGCCGTTTTCCATCAGGTAAATCAAGGGCAGAGTCGGCTTGCCTTCGCGCAAGTCGTCGCCGACGTTCTTGCCGATGTCGGTAGCGTTTCCGGAGTAGTCTAGGACATCGTCGATCAATTGGAATGCGATGCCGAGAGAGCGGCCGTATTCGCCAGCGGCTTCAATCACATCGTCGTGGGCGCCGACGATCAGGACGCCGAGCTGGGCCGCGGCTTCGAACAACTTGGCGGTCTTCGATCGAATCACCCGCAGATAGCTGTCTTCGGAAACATCCGGATTGTGCATGTTCTGCAATTGCAGCACTTCGCCTTCGGCAATCAGGTTGGTGGCATCGGCGACGATTTGCATCACACGGGGATTGTCGACCGCGATCATCATCTGAAATGCGCGCGAATACAGGAAATCACCGACCAGCACCGAGGCGGCATTGCCGAACAAGGCATTCGCAGTCTGGCGTCCGCGTCGCAGCGATGATTCGTCAACCACATCGTCATGCAATAGGGTGGCGGTATGGATGAATTCGATCACTGCAGCCAATTCGTGATGCTTGTTGCCGGAATAACCATACGCTTGGGCCATCAGTAAGACCAATATCGGGCGCAGACGCTTGCCGCCGGCGCTGATGATGTATTCGGCGATTTGGTTCACCAGCGGTACTTCCGAATGTAATTGTCGGCGGATTACCATGTTGACCGCTTCAATATCGGCCGCGATCGGGGACATCATGGATTGTTGGTTTGAGTTATTGGGAGCGGCTGACAAAATAAAACCTGTTGGAAATCGATTGTGCCGCAATTATACGCCGACGACCCCGATTAAATCGGCCGGCGATTGATTTTGTCGGGGCTGCTTAACTTTGTCGCAGCTCTGCTCATGAAATGAGCCAGTGCGCCCGCATCGATCGGCAAGCCGGCCCCGTACTCCAGTCGATAAGTACTTGCTATCCTTTCAGTTTCGCGAAGGCTGCGATCATCGTGCTGTTCATATCCTTCATGTCGCGATAGGTGGTGATGCTTTGGGCAACGCTGGCATTCAAGCTGGAGACGCGAGCCAGCAGCGGTGCGGAGGCGGTGTTGACATCGACGCCGACGGCATTCACGTAATCTTCCACCATCGCATCTAATCTAACGAATGCGTCAACTGGGTCTGGCCGACGCCGTTCGATTTCGGATCTATCTTCACCAGCTCAGCCAGCGGATCTTACAGACGGCGCGTAATCGACACCGCACCACGCAGCGAGACATCCATGTCAGGCAATTCGCGTGAAGCGAATTCGGAAGCCGAGTAGACCGAGGCACCGGCTTCCGATACCACGACCTTGGTCAGCCTCAGTTCCGGGCGCAGCTTGATCAAGTCCTGCATCAGTTTGTCGGTTTCACGCGGAGCGGTACCGTTGCTGATCGAGATCAGCGAGACCTTGTGTTCTTCCGCCAGCTACACCAGCGTGTGCAGAGAACCTTCCCAGTCGTTGCGCTGCTGATGCGGATAAAGCGCGGTGATATCGACTACCTTACCGGTGGCGTCGATCACCACCACTTTGGTGCCGGTACGTAGGCTGGGATCGAGGCCCATGGTCGTGGACGGGTCCGGCCGGCGCGGCCAGCAGTAAGGCTCTGGGTTTGCGTACAAAAACGTTGATCGCTTCGACTTCAGCGGTTTCACGCCGCTTGGTCACCAACTCGGCTTCCAGATATATGAAGATCTTGATGCACCAGCTCCAGCGCACCGTATCGCTCAGCCATTTGTCGGTGGCGCGGTTCTTGTTGCTGATGCCGAAGCGGGCTGCGATGTTGCCTTCGCATGGATTGTGCGGCGCATCTCATTTCGGTTTTTCTTCTTCCGTCTCAAGGCGCAGCACCACGTTCAGCATTTCTTCGCGGCGGCCACGGAACAGCGCTAGCGTCCGGTGCGATGGAATGGTGCCGATGGTTTCCGAGTAATCGAAATAGTCGGCGACTTTTTCCACGACGTCCTGCTTACCGTCAACCACTTTCGATTCCACCACACCGTATTCGGTCAAATATTCACGCAACGCTTGCAACAATGTGACGTCTTCCGAGAAGCGTTCCATCAGGATTTGGCGCGCACCATCGAGCGCTACCTTGGCGTCGGTGACACCGGGATTGTCGCCATTGTCGCTGCTGAAGGTCGACTTCAGAAATTTCTCGGCTTCTTATTCCGGGTTCAGTTCCAGATTTGTCAGTAGCGTATCGGCTAGTTCAGTCAGGCCGACTTTCGCCGCAATCTGTGCCTTGGTGCGGCGCTTGGATTTGTATGACAGACACAAGTCTTCAAGTCGTATCTTAGCTTCTGCCGGAGTGATAGCGCTGCATCAGCACAGGCGTCATTTTTCCTATTCTTCGATTGATGCCAGGATTGCGTCGTGGCGCGCTTCCAGTTCGCCTAAATAACGCAGGCGTTCCTCCCGCAAACGCAGCTGGATATCATCCAGGACGCCGCTCGCTTCCTGCGGTAGCGAGCGATAAATGGCACTGAGGTGCCCTCGTCCAGAAGGGTGATGGCAGCGGCGACTTGCGGCGGTTTTGCGGCAAGTCTAAGAGCGAGGCGTTGTTCGATAGAAGACGGCATGGAAAGTCTTAATAGTGAAAATCAAGCATATGGATCATACGCAATGCAAATAATTTAGCCAGTCTTGAAGGCCTGAAAATAAACGAGAATTAAAAGTTATCAAGATCGAGGTCTGGTTCGCTGCGTAAGACGATTTTCTGTCGCAATCGGCGCGTCAGCAGATAGGCTACCCGGTGTATGACAGCATAAAAATTGGCAAGCCAACTTCGGCATCGAATTTGCATCTGTCGGCACTCAGTGCGCCGGGATCTGATGCTGCTGCGACGCGTGCAGTGCAGCAGCGGCTGGCGCAGATGGTGCATTAGGTGATGAAAAACACGGAAGATGTCGGCGGACGATTTGCTGAAGAGGCACGCGGGGTATTCACTAGAATGAAGTGCCGGCCCACGGGATGCCCGGCATCGCCTCTACCGAGCAGCGCGAGGAACTAGCGGAAGAGGGTATTGATGTATTCCAGCTACCGATAGCGCTGCCGGACAAGCATTCTCTGCAATAGAACGACCGCTGCATGCTGGTCGTTCTCTGTTATGATTTTAAATTTCCTTTGTTTGAAACAGCAGTCAAACAGCAGTCAGCTACGGTCACGCCGAATTCGTGTTACGCCATGGATTCGGCGTACACTGCGCATTAGCCGTGCCAGATGCACCCGGTCTTCCACCTGAATAGTGAAAATCAGCTGCGTCAGCATCTGATCCTTGTCATCTTCCATGTTGACATAGATGATATTGGCGTCGGAATCGCCGATTTCGGCAGCAACCCGCGCCAGGATACCTTTGCCGTTGTGCACTAGAACCTTGATGCGGCAGTCGAAATGACGGTTCAGATCCTCGCTCCACAGCACTTCGATCCAGCGATCCGGGTCCTTATTGCGCTGACGCTTGGCAATGTTGCAGTCTTCCGCATGCACCATCAGACCCTGATCGGGCTTGAATTGGCCGGTTATATGATCGCCTGGGATCGGCTGACAACATGGTGACAGCTGCACTGATATGCCTTCGCTGCCGTAAATCACCACTGGGTCCATTCTGCCAGACGTATCGACGTATTCGAGATCGAGCAACGGCTCATTTTCCAATAAGCCGACGATGTGGCTTGCCACCAGTGACGCCATCCGCTTGCCGACGCCGATGTCAGCATAGATTTCATCGAGCGACTCGGCGCTCGATTCGTTCAGCAGCCGTTCCACTACCAGTGGTGCCAGTGCCGGATTCAGGTTGAGCGACGCCAATGCCTGGGACAGCAGATGCTTGCCGAGTTCCAGCGACTCACCGAGATTGATGATGCGCAGATAATGATGGATCGCCGAGCGCGCCTTGCCGGTACGCACGAAACCTAGCCAGTTGGGGCTTGGGCGTGAGGTGGTCGAAGTGACGATCTCGACAATGTCGCCGTTATGCAGTTCTGTACGCAGCGGCGCCGGTTCGTGATTGATCTTGGCGGCGATGGTTTGGTCGCCGACATCGGTGTGGATGGCGTAGGCGAAATCGAGCGCGGTGGCGCCACGCGGTAGCGCGATGATCTTCGATTTCGGCGTAAATACGTAGACCGAATCGGGGAACAGATCGACCTTCACGTGCTCCAGGAATTCGGCCGAATCACCGGTCTGTTTCTGGATGTCGAGCAGAGACTGAAGCCACGCGTGAGTACGCTGCTGCAGATCGCTCAGGTTGCCTTTCTCGTCCTTGTACAGCCAGTGCGCGGTGACGCCTAATTCGGCGATGCGGTGCATGTCCTGGGTGCGAATCTGGAACTCCACTGGCGTGCCATACGGGCCGATCAGTGTAGTGTGCAGCGACTGGTAGTCGTTCAGCTTGGGAATCGCGATGTAGTCCTTGAACTTGCCGGGCATCGGCTTGTAGAGCGCATGCAGCGTGCCGAGCGCCAGGTAGCAATTGGCGAAGGTGTCGACCACGATGTGGAAGCCATAGACATCAAGCACCTGAGAAAAAGACAGGTGCTTGATATGCATCTTGCGATAGATGCCGAACAAGCTTTTCTCGCGACCGTCGATCTGGGCATTGATGCCGTTTGCCGCCAGCGTGGTACCGACCGACTCGAGGATTTTGCTGACTACTTCGCGGCGGTTGCCGCGTACTGCTTTGACTGCTTTCGCCAATGTTCGATGGCGCAACGGATACAGGTGCGAGAAGGCCAGCTCTTGTAGTTCGCGGTAGATGTTGTTAAGACCGAGCCGGTGAGCGATCGGAATGTAGACTTCCATCGTTTCGCGCGCGATGCGGCGTTTCTTTTCGGGCGTCATCACGCCCAGTGTGCGCATGTTGTGCAGGCGATCGGCTAGTTTCACCAGAATCACGCGCACATCGCGTGCCATCGCTAGCAGCATCTTGCGGAAATTCTCGGCTTGCGCTTCGATCTGGCTCTGAAATTCAATCTTGTCCAATTTCGACAGGCCATCTACCAGAGTCGCCACCGGCGCGCCAAAATGCTCGATCAGCTCATCCTTTTTGACATCCTGGTCTTCCATTACATCGTGCAACAACGCGGCCATGATAGCTTGCGCATCGAGTTTCCAATTGGCACAAATTTCGGCGACGGCAATCGGATGTGAAATATACGGTTCGCCGGATTTACGCATCTGACCCAGATGCACTTCATCCGAAAAGCGATAAGCTTCCTTGACTTGCTTCAGCTCGGCTGGAGTCAGGTATTCGGCAAGCTTGGTAGTCAGGTTGGTGATCGACGGGCCGCCGATTTGGGAGGCAGGTTGAGGGTCTGACAAGGGAGGGGTATCAGCTGGTTTTCTACCTGAGCGAGGGGCAACCGCCCGTTTTTTTGTGATCGCAGCTGATGACATGCTTGAATCTTGAGATGTCAGGTTCATACTGTTTCGATGTCAGCCGCATGATGTTGAATTGATTGTAGGACGAGACACTGGTTTGGTCGAAGCGCAACACATTGCTACTTTCGCAATTAATCTATTAATTAACCAGGTACTTTTTTCAGCATTTCAATGCCGATCTTGTGTGCGGCAATTTCGCGCAGTGCAACCACGGTTGGCTTGTCCTTGGTGTCTACTTTGGCAGTATGGCCTTGCAACAGCTGGCGTGCGCGATAGGTCGCGGACAGCGTCAATTGAAAGCGGTTAGGGATGTGTTTTAAACAGTCTTCGATGGTGATGCGGGCCATATATTTCTCCAGAAAACGGTGCCTGTCAGGCGTTAGCTTAGACGCTACTTAATCTAGGTTAAGTTGAATTAAGTTAAGTTGGCGTGGATACCCAACTGAGCAAATAAGGAGGCGTTGCGCACTGCCTGCTGAGAAAAGCGGCAGCGAGTAGCTTTAACAATTGCTGTTAATTCCGATAGAGCAGTTGCAAATTCTTGATTAATAATAACATATTCAAACTCGCGGGCGTGCGCGATTTCGCCGCCGGCGGCAAGAATCCGCCACGTAATCACCTGCGGGTCATCCTGCCCACGTTTTTTCAGGCGGTCTTCGAGCGCTGCAATCGACGGTGGCAGGATGAAGATGCCGACCGCATTGGGAAACTGTTTCTTGACCTGTTGCGCGCCTTGCCAATCGATTTCCAGCAACACATCGGTGCTGGACTGCATCTGCTCGGTGATCGCCAGGCGCGATGTGCCGTAATAATTGGAGTGGACTTCAGCCCACTCCAGGAATTCACCTTGTTTGTGGCGCGCGCGAAAGTTGTCTACCGTTGTGAAGTGATACTCGCGACCATCTTTCTCGCTTGGGCGCGACGGCCGGGTGGTGTATGAGATCGATAGCTTGATGGCTGGTTCCTGTGCCAGTAGTGCATTGACCAGCGTCGATTTGCCGGCGCCGGAAGGCGCTACCACCATGAACAGGTTGCCGGACATCGGATGCTCGTCGGGCATCGCCGAGCTGTTCTGCTGGTCGGTCGGCGAGGGTGTCGAAAGTGGAGGTGTCATAACAATGGAATGAGTTGCAAGGGGAATAAGGTCAATTGTCGACTTATCCACAGCTGACCTGCCAGGCATTTTATGCGCGCTAGCGTATTACCGATATTGTATCAGCGTGGCAATCAGGATGCAGCCGTCATTTGTATCGTTGAGTCGATTGCATGCCTTGGACGGCCTGTGGTCGTACTATATATTGGCGGTGTAACGCGTATGCTGTCGGTTTGCTTCGAAGGCGCGCTTGGACTGCTTGCAAAAGGAAGAAAACGATCTGTGCGAATCATGCAAAGCTAATAGCAGCTTGCCTGCAGCGGCTATAATTAGCACTGTGGCTGATTCCGTTCGTGCTCCATGCATTTCCCTCGTTATCAGATCCCGTCGGTATTCCTCACCACAACGTAACCATAAAATTTTATCCAATTTATGCAATATGTCTCGACCCGCGGCCACGCCGCTGCACAAAGTTTTTCTGAAATTCTGCTTGGCGGCCTGGCTCCAGACGGCGGCTTGTATCTTCCAGCCGCATATCCTCAGGTCAGCGCTACCGAGCTAGATGCATGGCGCAGCCTGTCGTACGCTGATTTAGCTTTCGCGGTGCTGAAGAAATTTGCGACCGATATACCAGAAGTCGACCTGAGAGCGTTAGCGTACAAGACCTACACCGCGCGGGTGTATCGCAACGCTCGTGTCGGCGAGGATGCCTGCCAGATCACGCCGCTGCGCGTGCTCGAGGAGCGGGACGGCGGCAAACTGCTGCTGCAAGCGCTGTCGAATGGTCCGACACTGGCCTTCAAGGATATGGCGATGCAGTTGCTGGGTAATCTGTTCGAATACACACTGGCAAAGAACGACGCCAAATTGAATATTTTCGGTGCGACATCCGGCGATACCGGCAGCGCTGCCGAATATGCGATGCGTGGCAAGCAGGGCATCCGTGTCTTCATGCTATCGCCGCACAAAAAAATGAGCGCGTTCCAGAGCGCGCAGATGTTCAGTCTGCAAGATCCAAACATTTTCAATATCGCGATCGAGGGAGTGTTCGACGATTGCCAGGATATGGTCAAGGCAGTCTCTAACGACCACGCATTCAAGGCTGCGCAAAAAATTGGCACCGTCAATTCGATCAATTTGGCGCGCGTGGTGGCGCAGGTGGTGTACTACTTCCGCGGCTATCTGAGTGCGACTATCCGCAACGAACAGAAAGTATCGTTCACCGTTCCTTCTGGGAATTTTGGTAATATTTGCGCCGGCCATATCGCGCGTATGATGGGCTTGCCGATCGATAAACTGGTCGCTGCCACCAACGAAAACGACGTGCTTGACGAATTCTTCCGTACCGGAATTTATCGCGTGCGAAAGGCGGCCGAGATCTATCACACCAGCAGCCCGAGTATGGATATCAGCAAGGCGTCGAATTTTGAGCGCTTCATCCATGATTTGTTGGACGGCGATAGCGAGCGTGTGCGGGCTTTATTTTACAAGGTTGAAACTGAAGGCGGTTTCAATCTGGCGGGCGGCCCCGGTAGCGATGGCGATGAATTCGCGAAGATCGGCTGGTTCGGTTTCCAGTCCGGTAAATCAACGCATCAGGATCGTCTTGACACCATCCGTGACGTGCAGGCACGCTATGGCATCACCATCGATACCCACACCGCCGATGGCGTCAAGGTGGCGCGTGAATACATGGCGCCGGGCATACCAATGATTGTGCTGGAAACCGCATTGCCGGCCAAGTTCAACGAAACTATCCGTGAAGCGCTGGGACGTGACGCTGAGCGGCCGATCGGCTTTGAAAACATCGAGGTGCTGCCGCAGTATTTTGAAGTGATGGCCGCCGACGTGGCGCAGGTCAAGCAATTCATTGCTACGCGCACCGGCTTGTAATTTGTAATCGCCGAAATCGCCGAGCGCTGAACTTAGCACAGATAGATAAGCCAAGCATGATGCCCCCGATGTTGGATGTCGCCGCCGCCTTGCAGGTGTTGCTGGGCAGATGGTGTGATCGAAATGTTTCCGACGCCGGCCGACAATACGCAAATAGACGGTTACGCCGCGCTAGTCAAGCATGCGCCGGCAACCGACGAATAGAGGTGCGCTGTGCTGGCGAGGATATTCGCAGCGGTAGCGTGAATCTGGCTGCCAGTATGCGCCTTCGGACGCAGTATCTGGGGCCGGCCGCTTCGGTTGGATTAGAAAAGCTGCCGCTGCTGCGCAAGCTGCAGGTTGCAATGTTTTTCACTGGCGATGAACTGGTGATGCCGGGAGAACTCTTGCATCTTGGCACGTTCTATAACTCGAACCGCTTTGTTCTTCGCCGCTTGCTGGAAAATTTTGGCTGAGATATCACTGATTATGGGATCGTTCCGGATAATCTGCAAGCGACGCGCGATGCCTTGCGCGATGCAGCGCAGGAGCGTGATCTGATCCTGATTACGGGCGGCGTATAGGTGGGAGAAGAAGATCACGTCAAGCCGGCGGTGGAAGCGGAAGGGCTGCTGAACATGTGGCAGATCGCGATAAGGCCAGGCAAGCCGTTGGTTTTCGGAGAAGTGTGTCGTGCCTTCGGCAGTAAGGATTTCTTCATCGGCCTGCCTGGCAATCCAGTGTCCATCTTGGTCACTTTCCTGATTTTCCTGCGGCCATTCATCTTACGCCAGCAAGACGCGGCAGCGACTGAACTGGCGCCGCAGGCGATGCCGATGCGTGCCGATTTCAATTGGCTCAAGGTCGATCGCAGGCGAGAGTTTCTACGCATAAAAATCCATTCTAATGGCGGCCTTGATCTGTTCTCACATCAGGGTTCTGGCGTGCTGACTTCGATCGTTTGGGGCGATGGCTCGGTTGATAATCCATCAGGATAAACCATGGCATTGGCGACACGCTACGTTTCCTTCCGTTTGCAGCATTGACATAGTGACACCAGGAGAACAAATAACTGTAGCGGTTCTTGCAATTGATTGAAAATGAGAATGGTATGTGAATTCAGTTACGCTTTTTTGCCAGTCTCCGTGAGGTGCTCAATTACGCGATCGCTGAGATGGAGTTCGAACATTATCACGGCATGACCGAGAAAGCATTGTCCGCTATCGTCGATCAGGCCCAGCTGCGCTGGCATATTCTCGATGCGCTAGTGATCCATCACGTCGGCCCGCTGTTGCCGCTGGACCAGCTTGTACTGGTCGCGGTCAGTTCGGCGCATCATAGCGAGGCTTTTGCTGCCTGCGAATTTATTATCGACTATCTGGAAACCGAAGCGCCGTTCTGGAAAAAGGAACACACTTCACAAGGTGCACGTTGCATTGGTCAAATGATCGCAAGACGCGTTGCCGATTCGCGAAAGCAAAAAATGAACTGGCTGGCTATTGGCATCGGTGCGACCCTGTGTGGGGCTCGGCCGCGCTAGCTGGTGAGTATCTGGCTAGGCGCCTATCAAAATCAGTTGCCATTTGGTACTTTTCCGGTGAATCTGGGAGGGGGATACATGGTCGGTTTGGCGATTGAGTTTTTCGAGGCGCATCCGTTGTTGCCAGTCGAAGGGCTGTTTCTGGTGGTGACCGGGTTTTTAGGAGGGGATTAACCACCTTTCCCACCTTTTCGGCAGATTCTATGGTGTTACTTCAGCAGGGCGACTATGTTTGATTCCTCGGACACGCATTGCGGCACCTGTGTGGCTCGATTATTTTGTATTTGACCGGCTTTGCGACATATCGCGCCCTCACTTTGTATTTCTTCATTTCATCTGTAGCGCCTCAATCGCTTGAAATAAGTTGGCCTGTCCCAATTTCCTATTTATTAGATATTTTGGAGGAACCATGCGTTTCGATAAATTGACCACAAAACTGCAGGAAGCCATTTCTGATGCCCAGAGTCAGGCAGTCGGTAATGATAATCAGTATATTGAACCGGTGCATGCGTTGCTGGCACTGTTGCAACAGAAAGATGGCAGCGCCACTTCGTTATTGCAACGTGCCGGCGTCGATGTCGCCGCGCTTGGTGTTAGTCTGAAGACGACGCTGGAACGTTTGCCCAAGGTTTCTGGCCATGGCTGTGAAGTACAAATCAGCCGCGAGTTGGTGGGGCTACTCAACCTAGCCGACAAGGAAGCACAGAAGCGCGGCGATCAATTCATCGCCAGTGAGATGCTGTTGCTGGCGCTACTTGATGATACATCCGATGCCGGCCGCCTGGCGCGTGAAAACGGCTTGACCCGCAAGGCATTGGAAGCCGTGATTACTGCGGTGCGGGGCGGCGCCAATGTCGCTTCGCAAGATCAGGAAGGTCAACGCGAGGCCCTGAAAAAATATACGTTGGATCTGACTGAACTGGCACGTTTCGGCAAGCTCGATCCGGTGATTGGTCGCGACGATGAAATTCGCCGCGCGATCCAAATTTTGCAACGGCGCCGCAAGAACAATCCGGTGCTGATCGGCGAACCGGGCGTTGGTAAGACCGCGATTATCGAGGGCTTGGCCCAGCGGATCGTCAACGGCGAGGTGCCGGATAGCTTGAAATCAAAGCGCGTTCTGTTGCTCGACATGGCAGGGTTACTGGCCGGCGCCAAATTTCGTGGTGAATTTGAAGAGCGCCTGAAAGCAGTCTTGAAAGAAATCGCTCAGGATGAAGGCCAAACCATTGTTTTCATCGATGAGTTACACACCATGGTCGGCGCCGGTAACGCTGAAGGCGCGATGGATGCCGGAAATATGCTCAAGCCTGCACTGGCGCGTGGCGAATTGCATTGCGTCGGCGCGACGACATTGAACGAGTATCGTCAGTATATCGAGAAAGACGCCGCGCTGGAGCGACGCTTTCAAAAAATCCTGGTCGACGAGCCGAGCGTCGAGGCCACCATAGCAATTCTGCGCGGCCTGCAAGAGCGCTATGAAATGTATTATAGCGTGGAAATTACTGATCCGGCCATCGTCGCGGCAGCGGAATTGTCGCACCGTTACATTACCGATCGCTTCTTGCCGGACAAGGCCATCGATCTGATCGATGAAGCGGCGGCAAAGATCAAGATTGAAATCGAATCGAAACCAGAGGTAATGGACAAGTTGGATCGGCGCCTGATTCAACTGAAAATCGAACGCGAGGCGGTGCGCCGCGAGAAAGATGAAGCATCTCAAAAGCGCTTCGCCTTGATTGAAGAAGAAATCGAGAAGCTGTCGCGCGAGTACGCTGATCTGGAAGAAATCTGGAAATCGGAAAAAGCTAATGCGCAAGGCAGCAAGTATTTGAAGGAAGAAATCGAGAAGCTGCGTTTGCAAATTGACGAGGCGACGCGCAACAGCGATTGGCAAAAGGTGTCGGTACTAAAGTACGGCAAGCTCAACGAACTGGAAAAGGCGCTGGAGAGACAATCCAAACAGGATACGCTGGCGGCCGAACATCCCGACCCGAACGGCAAGCCGCAATTGGTGCGCACTCAGGTAGGGGTTGATGAGATTGCTGAAATCGTGTCGCGTACTACCGGCATTCCGGTATCGAAGATGTTGCGGGGAGAGCGCGAGAAGCTGATCAGCATGGAAGATGAACTACATCGTCGTGTGATTGGCCAGGATGAGGCTATCGTTGCTATTTCCGATGCGATTCGCCGTTCGCGTGCCGGCTTGAGTGATCCGGATCGGCCGTATGGTTCGTTCATGTTTTTGGGACCGACAGGAGTTGGCAAGACCGAGTTGTGCAAGGCTCTCGCCGGCTTTCTGTTCGATAGCGCCGATTCCTTGATCCGCATCGACATGAGCGAGTTCATGGAGAAACACTCGGTAGCCCGCCTGATCGGCGCGCCGCCGGGTTATGTCGGCTATGAAGAGGGTGGCTATTTGACCGAGCTAGTGCGACGCAAGCCATACAGCGTTATCCTACTCGATGAAATCGAGAAGGCGCATCCGGATGTCTTCAACGTACTATTGCAGGTGCTTGACGATGGCCGTATGACCGATGGCCAGGGGCGTACCGTGGATTTCAAAAACACCGTGATCGTAATGACCTCGAACCTGGGTTCGCACCGAATCCAGGCCATGGAGGGTACTGATCCGGCGCTGTTGAAGATGGAAGTGATGGGCGAAGTGCGTAGTCATTTCCGCCCCGAGTTCATCAACCGTATCGATGAAATCGTGGTATTCCATGCGCTCGATGAAAAGAATATCGGTGCAATTGCTAAGATTCAGCTGAAAATCCTGGAGCAACGGCTGGCGAAGATGGAGATAGGGTTGGACATTTCCGAGGCTGCTTTGCAAAAACTCGTAGAAGCAGGTTTCAACCCGGTATATGGGGCGCGGCCGCTGAAACGGGCGATCCAACAGCAGATCGAGAATCCCTTATCCAGATTGATCCTGGAAGGGAAGTTCGGGCCGAAAGATATTATTCATATAAATGTTAACAATGGTGAAATTATGTTCACATCGACAACTTAATCGAGAAATTTACGCAACTAGAAGAGTAGAGTCGCAACTGGTTTGATCGTGTCTATCTAAAAATTAAAGGTCACATGGTGAAATCGTGTGACCTTTTTTGTATTTTTTTGTTGAGATGAATGTCATATCCTGAGTTGATGACACGTATGTGTGTTTCACACATGAATCGCTATACGCAGCAGGTGACATGGTCTGGTGATGTGTCGCAAGCGCGGCAACAACCAGGTGCGATGCGTGCTAGCTGCTCAAATAGTCAACAAATGGTAAAAATCATATTCATCTGGGTGACATTGCGAGATATGTGTCCGCGCAGTCGAATGGCGCCAATTTAATGTATGTTCTGAGGCAAATTTGAAGCGAACTTCACTACAGCGCTTATTCATTTTGCCATTTGTAACCTTGCTGTTGTGCCTGACAGTTTCGGTCGGCTGGTTGCTATATCAGGCTGGACAAGATGCAACCGATGCGTTGTCGCAAAAGGTCCTAGTAGACATGATGGGTGGTATCAATGGCGCCATCAATCGGCAACTACTCGACGCCGGCGCCGCTTTGCGCGTGGTGGCTCCAGACCAATTGCCGGGTTCCGCAGGTAAGACCCCGACGCATATTCCATTCCCGTGCAATGTTGGGTGGCTGAAAGAACGCATGTGGATCGCGACCAAGTTATTTCCTGCGGTGGGTGGTTTGGTGTGTTTTGGTGGGGTGGACGGGAAGTTTGTCGGTATTCGTCGGATTGGTACCAGTGAATTTCGGATCCGGTTGCGTGGCGCTGATGGCGGTCCTGCCAATTTGTATCGTAGTCGCGGGCCATTAACCGATATGATTTTGTTGGAAGCCGAGCAGTATGAACCGCGTGAGCAGAACTGGTACGTTAGCGCCTCTACCGGCATACGGGATGTGTGGTCGGCGCTATTCATCGATGAATCCATTAATGAACCGGTGGTGATGCTGGCCCGGCCGGTGTATCGCGATGAGCACACGATGCTTGGCGTAGTCGCCAGAGAGTTATCGTTGAAACCGCTGCGGGAATATTTGCAGGCATTGCCGATGGATCAGAATGGCGTGGCGTTCGTGGCGGAAGGCAACGGCAATCTTGTGGTTGCATCGAATGGTGATAGCGCTTTCGGCCCGGCGCTGGGACAGTCTGGCAAAAAAGTGCGGGTCAACGTGCTGGATACCGGTTCACCATTGATGTTACATAGTTGGCAATTGGTGCAAAAGTATATGCAGCAACATTCGAAAGCAGCATCGCTTGACATTTCAGCAGACAGCAACTCAACTGGCGCTGCCGCCGACTCTCTTGGTGTTCGTCCGAGCCAGTCGGGGATACGCATCAGCGGTACTTTTCCGAGCGAGCTCGGGCAGATCGAGGTGATAGCTCAAACGCATCGTGATGCAGCCGGATTGGACTGGGTAGCCGTCGTTGCATTGCCGCGCTCCGATTTCTGAGGGGCGATCAATAGCGGTGTATACAAGAGTCTGTACATGGGTTTACTGGTGATCTTACTGACTTTGTTGCTCGGTTATGTGATTTTACGCTGGGCTTTGCGCGATATCCGCAAGCTGACGTTGGCCGTGCACAGCATCGGCAGTGGACGGCCGCTGGCAAGCTTGAACATCGATCGCCAGGATGAGATCGGCGAGCTGGCTAAGGGCTTCCAACAGATGGAGCGTCATCTCCGTACCGACCGTCTGACCAGCCTGCTGAACCGCGACTCCTTGATCGCTCAAATCGAGTTTCGCCGCCGTAGCGATGTCGGTCCCAACCTGTTTCGCTTTGCGGTGCTGTTTGTCGATCTCGATAAGTTCAAGCAGGTCAACGACGAATATGGTCACGACGAGGGTGATCGGGTGTTGGTCGAGGTCGGCTTGCGTCTGCAGAAGGCGTTGCGCAAGGAAGATGAGGTGGCGCGTTTCGGCGGCGATGAATTCATCATCTATTTGCCCGGAGTCGCTGACGAAGCTTCGGTCTTGGCGATTTCCGAAAAAATCTATGCTGTGTTGAACAAGCCGATCGAGATGTACAACGGCGAGCAGTTTCAAGTTGGCGCGTCGATTGGCGGCGCCCTTTATCCGGCTGACGGACAAGATCTGGAAACCTTGTTGAAGGTGGCAGACAAGCGCATGTATAGTGTCAAAAAAATTGGTGGCCAGATGTTTGCGGTGGGTGCCGGATAACGCAATTCGGGATGCCGTTCCGGCGGACTTACGTGAAGGAAAAATAATGACTTTCGCAATTTGCGATCTGTGTGACATCAACGAAGACAAGCTGGGTACGCCAACCTTGGTGCCGCCGCCAGTATTTATTGCGCTAGGCAAGCGTCAAGCATTTTGCAGCCAGGTGCGGGACCCTCAAAGAGTATGAGAACAATGTGCTGGTCCGCAGCACGCTGGAAATCGCCGGCGACGGTCAGGTGCTTGTGGTCGAGATGGCGGCATGTTGTTTACCGGCTTCCGCGCTGTGCCGGTGGATGCGTTCCAGCACTTTGCTATCTCGTTCGGCCAGCCGTTGATCGGCTATGAGCTCGCGTCGGCTCTTCGTAGCCAGGTAGAGACCGCTGTCTACACCTCGATCAAATATCCGCCGCATCGCTGAATCCCATTGCATAACGAGCAATCGTATACGTGTGAATGGCCTTTGTGTATCTGATTTTAGTGCGTGCTGGCGGCGCTATGCCAGTCGCTGACAGTCGCGCCATTTATTGGGTGTTCGATCCAGTGCGAATTGTCTGCTTTAGCAAACGCCAACTGCTTTATGTACGCAATTTTGGCAAGGGCTTGATTTGTCCTGGCAGCAGATGTTCGGCTCCAGCGATCCGCGCGTAGTCGAACGTTATTGCACTGCTCGCGGAATCGAATTTACATGGCGGGATGGTGACGACAGCGAGTTGTTGTTGCACAAGCGTGAACGCTGTCAGGCAGTAGCCTGTCATCCACATATCGTCGAGGTGGGGGTCTGGTTTAATTAGCTCAATTTGTTTCATCTGTTAGTGCTTGATGACGATATGTGAGAGACACTGATCGAAGCGATCTGTGTTGATAATGTGCCGCGCAATGTCTTTTATGGCGACCGTGAGCCAATCGAGGTATTTGTTGCTGATGCAAATCTGTGGCGTGCTGGACCATCGGCGCATTGTATTTCCATGCATTGATGGCGACGTGCTGACTGCGCATGCTCGCGATCCGTTCGAGGGTGTGCGTAAGGTGATGGTGTGGTGCAAAGCTATAGCGCGTCGAATGTACCTCGGAAAAATACGGCACCATGATGCAAGTCTCAGGAATGGCGCTGTTGGTGCGTTTGTTGACGGTCGGTTATCGTGAGCAGGTGGTGCTAGATCAACTGGATTGACGCATCAGGCATGGGGAATCACTGCCTTGTGTGGTCCCCGCGGCCGCGGCAAGAGCACGTTGTTGCGCACGTTTGCAGGATTGCAGCTTTTCGTTCCGGCCAGGCCGAGGTGAATGGCGCAGCGATAGGCACTTACAGGCGGCAGGACCTCGCACGCGTGCTGATCATGCTGGCGCAATTTAATCAGATTCCAGCAGGTTTGATGGTATGCGAGTTAGTCTCCTATGGTCTCTACGCGTATGATGGATGAATGTTCGAATTGACGCGTAGCGACTGCGTGACAATCTACGAAGTATCGGGTGCCAGCGGACTCATCGCTGATGCCGGGCGCGATGTGTCCACCTTGTCGGACGGCGAACGGCAGTGCGTATGGATCGCCATGGCGCTGGCCCAGCAGGCTACTCCGATAGTGTTGCTGGATCCAACCCACCACTTATCTCGATATTTTTCTATCAATTGCATCGACTCGGTCAGGAGCACAGCCTGACGATCGTGTGGGTGCTGCATGACCTGAACCAGGTCGCAGCTTTCAGTGTAACTTTTATCGCCAGCATGCACCGTTTTAGCAGGTTGTTGATGCGGTCAAGCCGCCGGTACGGCGTGGCGAAGAATGGCTTAGAGTCAAGTTTGCGCAGCATTTAGATCTTGCATTGACAGCCGATTTGCCGGGCGCCTTGTGCGCATATCAACTGGCCCGGATCTCACAACGCTCTGCGATTTTGCTGTAAATTTTACCGATGATCCACACGGCATCTAGCTGATTGCTGCCTACCCGCTAGACGGCCTCGATAGCGGGTAGGCACAGACCTGGCTGAATAGTTACGCGACGCTGGTCACCGGTGCGGTGAATGATCCTAGTCGGAAAATCACGGACCTGGATTGCGCGGGCAGAGCAGATTATCTCGCCGCACGTCATGGCTGCTTGCTATCGCTGCCATTTGACAGGGTGCTGGCGCTATTTGCGCTGCATGCCAGCACATTTTTTTGCTGGCGCACCCCCCAATACCACGAAGTTATCGCTGGCAAAACAGGTTTGCATCATTTTCGAGTATAAGATAACAATGAGATAATAATGGATTATCGTTAATGCCGAGTATGTCCAGATAGGACGCAAGGTAGTTCCAGCCGATGATGGCTGCCACCGATCCGTGTCAAATCAGCGCCGTACAGAGTTTCTTAAATACTCGTAAAATGATGGATAGATTAATTATTGTCAAAGTTAAAATGCTGCTTGTAGAAAAATAGCTGCGCAACGCCAAACTATTTATTTATATTAAAGTATCCTGATGAGCATCACTATTACGCAAGGCGAATCGTCTGTCGCAACCGAGCATAAGCTGGAGTATGTTACCTCCTGCGAACTGCCCATGCCTTGGGCAACATTTCAACTGCACGTATTCATCGACCATGCTTCCGACAAGGAACATTTGGCCCTGACTTTAGGTGCCGTCAACGACGGCGAACCGGTGCTGGCGCGCGTGCATTCGGAATGCCTGACCGGCGACACGCTGTTTAGCCAGCGTTGTGATTGCGGCGCGCAACTGGAAGGCGCCCTGCAAAGAATCGCCGCCGAAGGACGCGGCACGATTCTATATTTGCGTCAGGAAGGTCGCGGTATTGGCCTGATCAACAAGATTCGCGCTTACCATATACAGGATGAAGGCGCCGATACGGTCGAGGCCAATCAGCAACTTGGCTTCGCTGCCGATCTGCGCGATTACAACTTGTGTGAATCGATGCTGGAACACCTGGATATTACCACGCTGCGCCTGATGACCAATAATCCGCGCAAGGTGGCGGCATTGCAAGAGATCGGAATTACTGTTGTCGAGCGCATCCCGCTGATTCTGAACAGGAATCCGTTCAACACTCGTTATCTCGACACCAAAGCCGCCAAACTCGGACATCTGCTGCCGATGGACGGATTGAAACGTAACACCGACGATAATTAAACGGTAGGCGCCAGCCGCTTGTCTGGCTGCGGCGACTTGTACCGATCAGTGTTCACCGTCTATGCTCTTGGCATTCGCCACGGCGTCGCTGATATTCGCCGGCGCTTCAGCGTAATGCTTGAACTGCATCGTATAAGTAGCGCGTCCTTGCATCAGTGGGCGTAGCGTGATTCGAATAGTCGAACATTTCGGCCAGTGGCACCTCGGTGCGGATGCACTTACCGACGCCACCGGGAATATCGTCCATGCTTTGTATCATGCCGGGTCGTGCCGATAGATTGCCAATGACGGTGCCAATTTTGTCCTCCGGCATTTCCACTTCGACCGCCACTATCGTCTCCAGAAGCGCCGGAGCGGTCTTGCTGCATCCGTCCTTGAACGCTATCGGGACTGCCATATGATAGACATTTTTTTAGAGCCCGTTCGCAATCTTTTCAACACCTTTTTAATACAATATTAGAACGAGTGTAGTCTTCCCCTTAAATCAAGACACTTTGGATACGTAATTTTTTGCTGTTTGATATTATTAAACGACAGTGGGGATTTGTATGAAGAATTCGCGATTTAGGGAGGGCTAGATAGCAGCGATTTTGAAAGAGGCCGATGCTAAGCATGGTCGCCGGGAGTTTTTGGCTGTGCTTTATCTGGATGCGCAATAACGGTTACATATGGAACCACAAAGGGAGTTTGGTGAGTATATAAGGATATGCTCCTCAATTTACCTAGACGTACTAAATA
>DCSW01000109.1:0-258 GCA_002325825.1 Collimonas sp. UBA1456 | reverse complement strand
CCCTAAACATTATCGACGAATCCAGCCGCGAGGTTTTGACCATTTTTTATTAAAAGATGCGGTTTTTTGTCGCATAGTTCTCTAAGTTCTGGTGTGTTATGTGTATCAATTTTTTTAGTAGATAAGTGTTCGGCAGTGCTCTTATTAGGTTGATTTTTGCAGCAAAATTTAGAAAATTTTATGTATTAAAATTTGACAAAAACCAGAATACTGTTTATTATGTAAGTTATCGGAGTGTAGCGCAGCCCGGTAGCGCAC
>DCSW01000110.1 GCA_002325825.1 Collimonas sp. UBA1456 | reverse complement strand
CATATCTTCATTCCGAAATTGACAGAAGACGAATTCACTTCGCTAGAACGTAGCCTGCTGGCTGAGGGCTGCCGCGACGCGCTGGTGCTGTGGGGCGACCTGCTGATGGATGGACACAATCGTTAAGGCATTTGCCAGAAACACCGCATTCTTTTTCATACCATGCAAAACAGAAATCTCCAGTCGATGGATGATGTGTACTTGTGAATAATCGATAATCACCTGGGGCGTGGCAGCGCATCCAATTTTTAGCGTGGCGTGCTTACCCTGCACAAAGGGGTAAATCGTAGCGGCGCGAGTGTTGCAAGCGCAGCAGTCAGCCGATCGGGTCGATGTGGTTGATGCCGCAAAGCGTGAGCAGTGCCACCTTGTGGCAAATCAAAAAAATTCAGAAGACTTCCGCGCCTGAGCTAGTGAGAGCCGTCAAGTCGGGCGTTATTTCGATCAATGCTACCGCAGCGGTCGCCACGTTGCCGAGTGAGGAGCCAGTGGCGACTGTCACCGGTGGCAAGAAAGAACTGCCTCAGACTGCAAGGCGGGTGCGTGAAGCCCGACTATCGTCCAAGCTCGAAGTGTCGCCACAGACGAACGAGGCGACAACCGAACAGATCGAGCTTCATCGTTTGATGTAACGGCTCCCNNGCGAAACTGATCGACGAGCGTGACCCACTAAAAAGGAGGTGCAGTACCTGATCATTGCGCTGGCGGAGGCGCACAATTCTCAATAGGCAAGGAACCCAATGGCAATGCGTTCATCTTAATGATATTTTGCTGCCGCGTCTGTGACTGCATTGAACTGACATTCTAGAACTTCAGCTTGTATCCGGTCTTAAAAATCCGCGCTACGATCGCCAGAAAAGTAACCAAAAAGACCAGCGTCATTGTCAGGCTAATGGCAATGCTGACATCGGCATTACCATAAAAACTCCAACGGAATCCGCTTATCAAATAGACCACCGGATTGAACAGGCTGATCGTGTGCCACACAGACGGCAGCATCTTGATCGAATAAAAACTGCCGCCAAGGAAAGTCAGCGGCGTGATGATCAGCAGCGGTACCAGTTGCAGTTTTTCGAAGCTGTCGGCCCAGATACCAATGATGAAACCGAACAGGCTAAAAGTCACCGCCGTCAGTAGCAGGAACAGGATCATCCATAGTGGATGCTGCACCTGCAGCGGCACGAACAATCCGGCTGTGGCCAAGATGATCAGCCCGAGGATGATCGATTTGGTGGCGGCGGCACCGACGTAGCCGACCACGATCTCTCGATACGAAACCGGTGCCGACAGCAATTCATAAATGGTGCCGCTGAATTTTGGAAAATAGATACCGAACGAGGCATTCGAGACGCTCTGTGTCAGCAGCGACAGCATGACCAGACCCGGCACGATAAATGCGCCGTAGTTGATGCCGTCGATCTGCGAGATGCGTGAGCCGATGGCCGCCCCGAACACGATAAAATACAGTGACGTCGAGATCACCGGGGAAACGATGCTTTGCAGGGCAGTGCGTCGGGCACGCGCCATTTCAAAGAAGTACATGGCACGGATGGCGTGGAAATTCATTGTTCATCCTTTATTAGGTTGACAAAAATACTTTCAAGCGAACTCTGCGTGGTCTGGATATCCTTGAATGCGATACCGCCTTCGCTCAGTGCGTTGAGCAGAGAAATGATGGTAAAGCGTTCGCCGTCATTCTCGTAGGCATAGATTAGTTGGCTGCCGTCACTCGATGAACTCAGATTATAGGCGGCAAGCTCGGGTGGAATGTTGGTGAGTGGTTGTTCAAGCTGCAGGATCAGTCGCTTCTTACCGAGTTTGCGCATCAGCTCGCTTTTATCTTCGATCAAAATGATTTCGCCCTTGTTGATCACGCCGATGCGGTCCGCCATCTCCTCAGCCTCATCGATATAGTGGGTGGTAAGGATGATGGTGACGCCGCTGTCTCGCAGCGAGCGCACCAACTGCCACATATCGTGCCGCAGATTCACATCGACGCCGGCGGTCGGCTCATCCAGAAATAGAATTTTCGGCTCATGCGACAAGGCCTTGGCAATCAGCACGCGGCGCTTCATGCCACCGGACAGGGTGATGAGTTTGTTGTCCTTCTTATCCCACAACGAGAGGTCCTTGAGTACTTTTTCGATGTGAGCCGGATTGGGCGGCTTGCCGAACAGGCCACGGCTAAACGATACCGTCGCCCACACTGTTTCGAATGTGTCGGTAGTTAGTTCCTGCGGTACCAGTCCAATCAGCGAACGCGCCGCACGAAAATCGTTGCCAATGTCATGGCCATCGACAATGACCGTTCCTCCGGATAGGTTGAGAATCCCGCAGATGCAGCTGATCAGAGTGGTTTTGCCAGCGCCGTTTGGCCCTAGCAAAGCCAGGATCTCGCCGCGTCCAATGTCCAGGTTGACGTGTTTAAGCGCTTGATGGCCGGAGGCGTAGTGCTTCGACAGATTTGCTACAGAAATAATATTTGGCATGAACTAATCGATTATGGTGAGAACAGGGGGTGCATCTGCGGCGTCTTTGTTAGTGGATGGCAGGATGCAGCTCGTGATTCGTTTGCATGAGGTTCCGATAGTAGATCCTGGCAGATTCGCAAAAATTAGCATGATCTTATCGTATCTGCGCCGGAACGTATTCCCCATGTTAAATTGGCATCTCGTAAAAAATGATGCGTTGGGTCAAAAGAAAGAGCTCCCCCTGCTGTTTAAGAAAATATGGAGATCACGGTCACTTTAACCGGACGATCATTTTGATGCGAAATTAAATTCGGCAAACAGAATGGAAAGGCTTCCATGAGCCATATGCCGCAACGTTTTTCCCATCGTGATATTTTACTCACTGCGCTGTCACGAACCGTCGTTTCTATAGAAAACCGATTCTGCGTTGGCCGCCTAGGTGCAATCGATGCTGACCCGCATGGAAATTTTGCAACCCGATTAACTCAGCGCCGATGTGCAAATCCGTTACGATAGTGTGCATTATGCTGCGACCGAAGGGGTGGATGATTTGCGCTTTTCCTAAGGCGGTGCAGCCAGCGGTTTTTATGGCGGTACCTGTTCTTTCTCGGTCACGCAACAGAATGGGGTGTTGACTTTTATTCCGGAGTTGCTGAATTCTCAGCGCAGCTGCGCGACTACCGCAAAACATCCGCTGCAGAACAGAAACTGGTCACTTCCATTAGCGAGCGTACCAAGCAGCTTGGCATTCCCGGTGATTGACAAAAGCAGGGGGCGACATTAGTGAAACAGATGATCTATCCTGCCTTGGATTGTGCAATCTCGACCGTTGCCAAAGTCGCTGCAAAGGCTATTGACATCGCTGGTGTGCATCGCTTTCAGGACGGCGCCGCGCGTATTATGAATGAGCCTTGAAGTTGTGCGCCATCCGGCGAGAGTGAGTCGGTCAGCTGTTAGTATTTCCAGATCGCCGCGCAGCTCGGTGGATGACGCTGCCCCGGTAAACTGTAACTGCGCCAGGGACAAGCTGCCGTTGCCTTGCGGCACGAAGGCTGCAGTTACACGATGTTCGATAAGCTCGGATTCAAGAGCGGTGCGTAGGTCTTGTCCGGGAGTGAGACGTAGCGTATCATTTTCATGATAGCTGCGAAGAGGTGATCTGATTAGCGCTACAACTTTTGTTGAGCGCTCTGTTCGCCGCTGGCGGCTTAATTGAAATCGGTTGCCGCGACAAAGATCGCAACCAAAAATTTCAGTGCCAGTCAATCTTCCGGACGGAAGCAATTGAAGATCAAATTGTATATATCGAATATCCCCAGCACCCGGCCGTCCTTGAGGATCGGGATGACAATTTCTGCATTCGATGCCGAATCGCAGGTGATATGTCGGGCTAAAGCATACACATCCGGCACCACGATAGTGCGTCGTTCTGCCGCTGAGGCGTCGCAGACACCTTTGCCAAAAGGGATGTGCGCGTAAGTGACATTGCTTTGTAATGAGGCGACCAGAAACTGCTGGACGTGCTCTTTGGCGCCAGCTTTTTTTTAACCTCAGTCGTCTAATAGAGACCGTCCCAGTTCAGCTCTGCAAGCGATTGATAAATGAACGCCGAAAATTGTGCCACGTTGGCGGTCTGGTCGCGTTCACTTTCAAGAATTGTCAATTTCGGAATGAAGATATGTCAAATGGCGCGTTAAACGTGTACCAATTTGGGTTAATAAATAGAG